>NZ_JBSFHW010000031.1:0-124278 GCF_053597275.1 Streptomyces sp. NPDC001492
GGTGTAGTGGTGCGGGCTGGCGGGGGGCTGGGTGGTGGTGGGGGGTTCTGTGTTTTTGGTGGTGGGGGGGGTGTGTGTGGTGTGTTGGGGGGTGTGGGGGTTTTTTGTGCGTGTGGTGGTGGGTGGTGGGGGTGGGTCAGGTGGTTGTTGTGGGTGGTTCGGTGAGTTGGAGTGTGCCGTTGGGCAGGCGTCGTCCGGTTATTCCGGAGTGCAGTAGTGGTGTGTGCTGGGGGGTCGGTGGGGTGTGTCGGGGGTGGTGGAGGGTGTCGAAGGGGAGTGCGGGGCCGGTGGCGCATACTTCGCCTGTCTGTCCGTCCGTGAGGGGCTGGTTTTGGTGGTCTATCACGCTTACTTGTATGTGGGGTCCGGGAGTGCCGGGTGTGTCTGTGCGGGTTGTCGTGGCGTGGGTTTGTGTGAATTCGTGGGATGTCCAGGGCAGGGCGCCGTCGGCGGGGGCGAAGTCGGCTCGCAGCCGGGTGCCGGGCAGTGCTGTGAAGTGCCGGGTCACGAGGTCGTGGGGCACGGGCTGGCCGATGAGTTGTACGAGCCGTGGTCGGACGGGGAGGACGTCCACGAGGGCGTCGTACTCTTCGGGGCTGAACACGGCGGCGGAGGGTGTCCCGTTGTGGTGTGCGGGGGTTCTTGTGCCGGGGAGTGTGCGCAGTGATGCTGCGCCGGCGAACGCCCACCACATCGCGGACAGCGCCGGCCGGCCGGCGGGCGGGCCGGCCACGAAGACCCGGTGCGGAGCGGGGCCCGCTGTGCGGATCCGCTCGGCGACGGCGAGTCGCCAGGCGTAGTGGTCGACCAGGTATCCGGTGAACCTGTGCCGGCGGCCGTTGCGGACGAGCAGGTAGGCGGCTTCCCTGGGGTGTGAGAGGGGGAGTGCGGGTTCCGGCCGCTGAGCGGTGATCCGGCGGCGGGTCTCGTCGTCGTCGAGCGGGAAGGCGGTGTGCCGCCGTGGCCAGGCGTCCCGGGTGGAACGGCTGCACAGGATGGTCGAGGCGCCGCTGACCGCGGCGATGCCGCGGAGTTCCGTGCGGCCGAGACCGTGGGTGGCGGGCACACAGACGCCTCCCGCCTTCAGGACGGCCAACTGCGCTATGAGCGCCTGCCGGTGGTCGTCGCAGTGGATGATCACGGGATCGCCGAGCTGGACTCCCCTGTGCACCAGGACCGATGCCAGCCGTGCGGCCCATGACTCGGCCTGGGCGAAACGCAGTTCGCCTCGGGCGTCCTGGACGGCCACAGCGTCCGGGTGGCGCTGGGCCACCTGGGTGAACAGGGCGTCCAGGGTGGTTGGTGCCGGCGAGGGCGGGGGCGTCCGTTGGCCGGCTGCGGTGCGCGCACCGGGACGCGCGGGGCGTGCCGGGGGGAGGGCGGTTGCGGCATGAGGTGTACGCGCGGTGTGCGGACGGCGGGTGGCCGGGGCGGGATCGGTGATCACTGTGCTTCCTCCAGCTCAGGAATGAACCCGCCTCTGTCCTCCTTCGCTGAAGTCCCTGGTGCATGCCCGTCCCGCCGCGCAGCGGAAAGCGGGGCGGGCGGACTGCGGGGGCGGGGACCAGGTGGGGGCTGTGAGGCGGGGACTATGAATGGACTGCCCCGGGGCCTGACTTCGCCGACTGGACGAAGGCCAGGGTTTCCGCGAGGTTCTTCCAGATCTGCGCGGCGAGATCCATGTTGGACGCCTCGTGCGCCTGGTCGGCCAGCGCCTCGATGGCGCGCACCCCGGCCTCCACCTGCCCGGAGATGATGTCGAGCAGATGGATCAGTACCTCGAACCGGATCATGTCGCGGAACTCGAGCTTCTTTGCGTCAGGGCGGATCTCCTCGCACAGGGTGCGCGCCGCGTCGAGTTCCCCTGCCTGGAAATGTGCGTGGGCGCGGATCGTGCGGAACTCCAGGTGCTGCCTGGCGTCCCCGACCAGGGCGAGTGCGGGCTCGGTCTCCTTGAGGATCTGCTGGGCGTCGGAGAGCCGGCAGGGGTGCATCTGCAGGTAGAGCGACGCGGCGGCGAAGCGCAGCCGCATCCACAGCCGGAGGTCGTCGGCGCTGCTGCTCAGTGCCAGTGCCTCGGCCAGCCGGTCCGCGGCGGCCGGGTGGTTGCCCTGCCGGACGTACACGCTGGCCGCGGTCCACAGCGCTTCGACGCGCAGGGCCCGCGTGGTGTGCTTCGAGAGCACCTCCAGGTCCGCCACGTACCGCAGTGCGTCGTGCAGCCGGCTCTCCTCGGCCTCCGTGGAGATCAGCACCATGAGCGCGCGTACCGTGTCGGCTCTGGGCACGTCATGTCCGATCGCGGTGGAGTAGGCGTCGTCGGCACAGGCGTTGGCCGCCTTCATGTCACCGAGTGAGCGGTGGAGGCGGGAGACCAGGACCAGGGAGCGGACACGCAGCTCGGGGATGCCGCACTCCTCGGCGGTCTGGAGCAGCTCCTGCGCCAGGGGCAGTTGGGCCTCGTGCGTGGTGCCCTGCGACCGGATGCCGGCCAGCGACCACAGGGCCAGCCACCGCAACGGCAGGGACAGACCGGTCTGGTGGTGTGTCAGGCGTTCCAGCAACTCGCCCGCCTGGCCGTCGCCGTCAGCGGTGACCGCTCTGACCAGGTCCGCGACCGGTGCCTCGTGCGCGGCCGGCGGGCCGTCGAAGGCGGACGGGGACACACCGAGCCGTTCGGCGAGATAGCTGATGATCTTGGGGGTGGGCGGTCGCGCACCGGACTCCAGGCGGGATAGGTAGCCGGCGGAGATCTCGTCACCGGCCAACTGCGCCTGGGACATGCCTCGTTCCTGCCTCAGTGTTCGCAGTCGCTTGCCGAAGTCTGACCGATCGGACACCGCTCCATCCTTCCTTGCCAATGGGTATGGGGGCGGGGAGAGCCGTTGGTCGCGGCTCTCTCCACCCCCATGTCACCGACAGTTTGGCAGTTGCCGGATCAGTTGTCAATTTTTGGTAAACACCCTGGGGTCGGGTTGGCAACTTTCCGGCATGTCCGTCGCGGGACCTCGGGGGGACCGGCGGTCACGGCCAGTCGATCGCGGGACCTCCGGAGCCTGCCTGTGAGGCCGTCCAGGTCGGGCTTGGCTTCCCTGTCCCGGTCATGCCGTAACCAACGGCGAAGATGACCGCGACCAGACCGAGAACGGCGCAGAGTCGGTGTAAACATCGCATGCCAGGGGATCCCCTCGTGAAGCGCGGAGAGAGCGTCGCTGCCGTGGTGTCCGAGTCGGACGTGACGTCACGCTAGCGGTCAGGCACAACATTTGACAAGGGTTGCCAAAAGTCTGTGCGTCATGGAAAGGTGATGCCATCGATGTGACAACGTGAGTCCCGTGAAGCGGTCTGCTGTGGCACGCCGCTGGGACGATCGGGCATGGGAGGAGTGAACCGATGGTGAACGCGTTGGACGATCCCGGGGGCCGTCTGGTCGTGGTGGTGAATGGCGAAGGGCAGCACGCGCTCTGGCCGGACCACTGCACCGTGCCCGCCGGCTGGACTGTCGTGCACGGCCCGGCGGACCGGCCGACGTGCGTCGCCTACGTCGACGCGCACTGGACGGACATGAGGCCGCTGAGCCTGCGCCTTTCCGCGGGACGTCCACCTGTGGAGTGACGGCCACCAGCCATGCTGCCCACTCCTCCTCTCCCTCCCCCCATCTCGCTCCCGCCGACACCGGAGGTCTGCCGTGGAGGCACCCCAACCGCCCGGCTCCCTCTTCCGGAACAGGCCGTTCGCCGTGTTCTGGTCGAGCCAGTCGATCTCTTTCCTGGGCACACAGATCACCTATGTGGCACTGCCCCTCACCGCGGTCGTCGTCCTGCACGCGTCACCGATGGAGGCCGGCCTGCTGAGCGCCCTGGAGACGCTCCCCTTCCTGCTGTTCGGACTCTTCGTCGGTGTCCTGGTGGACCGGCGGGCCCGGCGGCCCATCCTGATCACGGCGAACGCGATCAGGTTCGCCGCGCTCGCCTGGATCCCCACCGCCTACGTGCTCGACGTGCTGACGGTCCCCCAGCTTCTCGTCGTGACCTTCCTCGTGGGCGTCATGACCGTCTTCTTCGAGATCGCCTACATGTCCTATCTCCCCGGACTGGTCGGCCGCGAGCGATTGATGGAGGCCAACGGCAAGCTGCAGGCCTCCGCCTCGACCGCCGAGGTCGCGGGCCCGGGCATCGCCGGGGGACTGATCGGCGTGATGAGCGCCCCCCTGGTGATCGCCATCGACGCCGTGAGCTATCTGCTCTCGGCTCTCGCCCTGACCAGGCTGCCTGCGGACACCGCGCCCCCGGCCGACCGGGACGCCCAGGGCAAGCAGTCGGTCCGGGCTTCACTGCGCGAGGGATTCGCCGTCGTCGGCCGCAACCCCCTGCTCCGCTGGTGCACCGCCGCGGTCTTTTTTCTCAGCCTGTTCTTCAGCTCGGTCATGGCCGTCTACTTCCTCTACCTCATCCGCGAGGTGCGACTCGCTTCGACGGCGGTGGGACTGATCGTGGCCGTCGGCAGCGTCGGCGGGCTCGTCGGTGCCCTGCTGTCCGAGCGGTTGAACGCCCGGCTGGGCATCGGCGCGACCCTGGCGGCCGCCGTGGCCCTGCCCGGCGTCGGCTTTCTCCTGCTGGCCGCCGTGCACGGGAATTCCCTCGGTTCCGCCGCGCTGGCCGGCCTCGCCACCTTCATCGGGTTCTTCGGCATTCCCGTGTGGGACGTGACCGTGATCAGCTTCCGTCAGTCGATCACCCCCGACCATCTGCAGGGCCGGGTGAACGCGACCGTGCGCTCCCTGTCCTGGGGAACCCTGTCGCTGGGCTCCCTGATGGGCGGTGCCCTGGCCGGCGTCTGGGGCCTGCGCGAGACGGTCGTCGTCTCGGCGGTCGGACTGTTCGTGCCCTCCCTGGTCGTACTCCTCTCCCCGGTGCGCGCGATGCGGCACCTGCCCGAGCAGGTGGACGGGCCGGCGCAGCCGAGCCCGGTCAGCTCCTCCTGAGACATCCCGTCCGGCGAGCAGGCCCGATCCGAAACCCCGGCTCCGTCCCCGGTGAGCCATGCCCTTTCGAAGGAGAAGCCCGACGTGGCGGACATCGCACACGAGCGGTACCGGTCCGACGAAGCGCCCTCGTCGCCCGTATGCCCCACCGACCGCCTGCGGTCCTCGACGCGCGGTGAACCGCGCGGTTCGGTGAGGATCGCACTCGGCGACCCGGTTGCACGGCGTGTGGACCGGGTCGCGACCGCCCACGACACCGACCGGTTCACGACGCTGACGGCCGTGTTCGTCCTGCTGGCCGGCCGTTACGAGGGAGCGGCCGACGTCAGCGTCGGCGTGTCGCCCAGGGCTCTTGCGAACGCCCCGCTGCTGCTGCGCTCCCGCTGGGAGCCCACGCGGGCCTTCGGGGAGTTCCTCACCGGAGTCCGGGACGGCCTGCGGGACGCCGCCGAGCGCCCGGACCAGCGAGACGACTGTGCCGGGACGGCGCGGTCGCGGCTGATGACGGCGATGCGCGACGCCTACCCCGCCACCTTGCCCCCCGGCCTCGACGTCGGCCTCGCCCTGCTCTGGGACGGGCCGTCACCGGACGGCACCCTGCGCGGCACGATCGAGTACGACACAGCCCTCTTCGACCGGGCAGCGGCGCAACGGTTCGCGGACCACTTCACGGCCCTGCTGGAGTCCGCCCTCGACTCGCCCACGTCGCCCCTGTACCGGCTCGTGCACACGTCCGCCGAGGAGCGGGCGCTGCTCGCCGCGTGGGGAACACAACCGGTACGGACGGCCGCCATCAGCGTGGTCGAGGCATTACGCGAGCGGTCCCGGGCCGCCCCGGACGCCGTGGCGTTGGTGTTCCGGGACGCGACCTTGACCTACGGAGAGCTCCATGCCCGGGCGGAGCGCCTGGCGGGGGCCCTCCTGGAACACGGGGTACGGGCGGAGAGCGCCGTCGGACTCGCCATGGAGCCCTCGGCTTCGCTGGTCGTCGCGATGCTGGCGGTGCTGATGGCCGGCGCCGCCTATGTGCCGCTCGATCCGGGGCATCCCGACGCACGGCTGGCCCACATGGTGGCGGACAGCCGGGCGCGCCTGGTGATCGCCGACCGCGACGTCTGCTTCGGAGGCGATGTGCCCGTGGTCCGGGTCGGCGAACTGCGGCCGCGGCCCGTCGCACCGGCGCCACTCCAGCCGCCGCATCCCGACCAGCAGGCCTGCGTGCTCTACACCTCCGGCTCGACCGGCCTCCCCAAGGGCGTCACCATCACCCACCGCGGGATCGTGCGCCTGGTCCGCGACACCGACTACCTCGGCTGGGACTCCTTCGATGTGGTCGGCCAGGTCGCCAACACCTCGTTCGACGCGGCCACCTTCGAGATCTGGGGGGCGCTGCTGAACGGCGCCCGGCTGGTGGGCGTCCCCAAGGACGACGTCCTCTCGCCCCCGGCGCTCCGCCTGCGCATCGAGGCCGACGGGATCACCTCGATGCTGCTCACCACCGCCCTGTTCCACAAGTGCGCCGACGCGGACCCGGCGATGTTCCGGCCGCTGCGCACGCTCTTCTTCGGCGGCGAGGCCGCGGACGCGCGGAGGGTGCGGGCGGTCCGGAACGCGGCCGAGGGCGTCCGGCTGGTGAACGCCTACGGCCCGACCGAGGGCACCACCATCGCGAGCTGCCACGACATCGGCACCCCGCACGCCGACGCGCGGGTGCCGATCGGCCGGCCGATCGCCGGAACCGACCTGTACGTCCTGGACCCCCAAGGCGGCCACGCCGGCATCGGTCTGCCCGGTGAGCTCCACATCGGCGGTCCGGGACTGGCCCGCGGATACACCGGACGCCCCGGCCTGACCGCGGAGCGGTTCGTGCCGTCCCCGTTCGGGAACGGGGAACGCCTCTACGGCACCGGGGACATCGTCCGCTGGCGAGAGGACGGCGTCCTCGAGTACCTCGGACGAGCCGACTCCCAGGTCAAGCTCCGCGGGGTCCGTATCGAGCCGGACGAGATCGCGAACGTGCTCCGTGCGTGTCCCGGCGTGCGCGAGGCGGTCGTAGCCCTGAAGGGAGAAGACGAGCGGCGGGCCCTGGCCGCCTATGTGGTCATGACCGGCGGGGTGCGGGCCGAGCCCCGGGTCCTGCGCTCGTTCCTGGCGCAGCGGCTTCCCGCGGCGATGGTCCCGACCTGGTACGTGCCCCTCGACGAGCTGCCGGTCACCCCGAACGGCAAGGCAGACCTCAAAGCGCTCCCCGAGCCGGACGAGCGGGACGGCGTGCGGTCCGGGAGCCGTGTCCCGCCGCGGGGCGCGAGCGAGAAGCTGGTCGCGAGGGTCTGGTCGCAGCTGCTGCGGGTGGCGGAGATCTCCGCGCACGACGACTTCTTCGTGCTCGGCGGGAACTCACTGCTCGCGGCCCAGGCGGTCACCCGCGTCGCCGCCGAACTCGGCACCGTGCTCGGCATCCGGGACATCTTCGAGGCGCCCTCCGTGTCGGCGTTCGCGCGGCGCGCCGCGGCGGCCCGTTCCACGCGCGCCGCATCACCCCTGCTCCCCGCCGGACCGGGCCCCAAGCCCCTCTCCTTCGCCCAGCAGCGCCTGTGGTTCCTCGACCGGCTCGACCCCGGCAGCCCGCTCTACAACGTGCCCCTGGCCGTGACGCTCACGGGGGCCCTCGACCTCACGGCCCTGCGCGGCGCCCTGCGGGAACTGGTGCGGCGCCACGCCTCACTGCGCACCCGGCTGGTGGGGACCGAGGCCGGCGATCCCGTCCAGGTGGTCGACGAGGCCCGTGCCGTCCCGCTGGAGAGCGAGGACCTCAGCCGTCTGCCGAAGGCCGCGCGGACCCGGACGGCGGCCGAGCGCGCCCGGGCCGAGTGCCTGCTCCCCTTCGACCTCTCGCAGGGCCCGCTCGTCCGCTTCCGCCTGCTGCGTCTGGACGAGCAGCACTCCGTCCTGCTGGTGACGATGCACCACGCCGTCTGCGACGGCTGGTCGGTGGGCGTGCTCCTGCGCGACCTGGTGGCGCTGTACCGGGCGCAGCTCGCCGGCACGGCCGAACCGCCGCCGGCGCTCCCGGTCCAGTACCCCGACTACGCCGTCTGGCAGCGGGCCCTCCTGGACGATCCCGGTCAGGACGGACGGCTCGGCTACTGGACCGACTGCCTGGCGGGCGCACCGCCCGTTCTCGACCTGCCCACCGACCGCCCTCGTCCCGCCTGCCCCCGGCATGCCGGCGACACGGTCCCGGTGCGGTTGTCGAGAGAACTGACCGCCCGGCTCGGTGAGGTGAGCCGACGCTTCGGGGCCACCCGCTTCATGACCCTGCTCGCCGTCTTCACGCTGCTGCTGGGCCGGTACGCGGGGGTCCGGGACGTCAGCGTCGGCACGCCGGTGTCCGGCCGGACCCGGCCGGAACTCGAAGACATGATCGGGTTCTTCGTGAACACGCTGGTGCTGCGCTCCCGCTGGGACGAGGAGCAGACGTTCGCCGAGTTCCTCGCGGTCGTCCGGGAGAGCGCGCTGAGCGCCTTCGAGCACCAGGACGTCCCCTTCGAACAGGTCGTGGAGGCCGTCCGGCCGCCCCGTGACCCCAGCTGGACGCCCCTGTTCCAGGTGATGATGGCGATGCAGAACGTGCCGGGAGACACCGTCGTCGTGCCGGGGCTGTCCATGACGGTGCACGAGTCCGTCAGCCCGGTGGCGAAGTTCGACCTCACCCTGGTGTGGGAGGAGTCCTCGCTGGAGTCGGGGGCTCTGCGCGGTGCGATCGAGTACGACGTCGACCTGTTCGACCGGGCGACCGTGGAACGGCTCGCGGGCCACCTCACGGCCCTGCTGGAGTCCGCTCTGGCCGCCCCCGAAGCACCGCTCCACGAGCTGTCCGTACTCGGCGCGGCCGAGCTGGAGGCTCTGGTGGCAGGCCCCCACCCGACGTCCGGGACGGCCACGGACACGCTGGTGCGGCTCCTGGCCGAGTCCTGCGCCCGCTGGGGCGAGCGCACCGCGGTCAGCCAGGACGGCCGGTCCCTCACCTACGCCGAACTGGACGCCCACTCCGACAGGATCTGCGCCCGTCTGCGCGCCCGCGACGTCCGGCCGGGCGACACCGTCGTCGTGCGCATGGCGCGCGGCGTCCTGTGGCCGGCCGCGCTGATCGGGGTCATGAAGGCCGGGGCCGCATACGTCCCGGTCGACGTCACCACCCCGCAGGACCGGTTCGAACAGGTGCTCGCGGACTCGGGCGCGGTCCTCGTGGTGGGCTCGTCGGCGACCGGCCGGCCCGCATGCGGTGACCTTCCCTTCGTCTTCGCCGAGGAGGCGCTGGACGCGGACGGACCCGACCCGGACACCGCCCCCTGCGCCACCGCCCCGGCGGCGACGGCCTACGTCCTGTACACCTCGGGGACCACCGGCACCCCGAAGGGGGTGTGCGTGAGCCAGTCCAACCTCGCCCACACCTTGCAGACGGTCGCGGACCGCTACGGCCTGCACCCCGACGACCGAGTGCTCCAGTTCGCCTCCACCGCCTTCGACGTGGCGGCGGAGGAGCTCTTCGCCACGCTCGTCCGGGGCGGCCACGTCGTCCTGTCCCCGGCGGGGCCGGTGCCCGGGATCGCGGAGCTGACCGAGCTGGTCCGACGGGAGCGGCTGAGCGTGCTCAATCTCCCGGCGTCGTACTGGCACGAATGGGCGGCCGAGCTCGACCGGTACCCGCCCGCCGCCTGCCCCACCCTCCGGCTCGTCGTGGTGGGCAGCGAGCGGGTCGACGCCGGACGGCTCGCGCAGTGGCAGGCCGCTGCGCCGACCGCAGTGCGCTGGCTGAACGCTTACGGCCCGACCGAGACCACCATCACGGCCACCCTGTACGAACCCGGCCCGGGGGAGTCGTACGGCGCCACGACCGTCCCCATCGGCAGGCCCCTGCCCGGTGTCCGCGCATACCTGCTCGACGAACGCCTCCGGCCGCTCCCGCACGGCGCCCACGGCGAGCTGTACCTGGCGGGCCCCGGGGTCTCCCTGGGCTACCTGGGAGACCCGGGGCGCACGGCGGCCTCGTTCCTGCCCGACCCCTGGGGACCTCCGGGCGAGCGCATGTACGCCACGGGCGACCGGGCGCGCGCGGCCGCCGACGGGACGCTGGAGTTCCTCGGCCGCGACGACCACCAGGTCAAGCTGCGTGGTTTCCGCATCGAGCTCGGCGAGATCGAGGCCGCCCTCAACGCACACCCGAGCGTCACGGACGCGGCGGCCCTCCTGCGCGAGGACGTTCCCGGCAGACCCGAGCTGGTCGGCTACGCCGCCCTCTGCGGCGCTGTCACGGAGGCCGAGTTGCGCGGGCATCTCGAGCGGAAGCTGCCGCAGTACATGGTGCCCGGCTCGATCGTCCTCATGGACGCGCTGCCGCGGGGCGAACGCGGCAAGACCGACCGGCGCGCCCTGCCGCCCCCCTCCCGAGCGGCCGCCCCCCCTGCCCGGGTCCCGCTCAGCGGCGCGCTGGAACGCCTGGTCGCCGCCGTGTGGAGCGAGGTCCTGGCGGTCGAGCAGGTGGGTGCCGAGGACAACTTCTTCGAGTGCGGCGGGCACTCGCTGCTCCTGCTGCGGGTGCAGGCCCGGCTGACGGAGCGGCTCGAACGGCAGATCCCCGTGGTGGACCTCTTCGCGTTCCCCACAGTCCGGAGCCTGGCCCGGCACCTCGCCGACGAGGGACGCAGCCCCGCCACGGCGGGTGACGCGGGACGCCGCCGGGCGGTCGCACGCAAGGCGCGTTCGCGCGCACAGGCACCGCGGAGGACCGCGCGGTGACTTCCGACATCTTGGAGACAGGAATGACGAACGACATCCTGGACGACGGCGCAACGCCCGCCGGCGCGGTCGCCGTCGTGGGCATGGCCCTGCGATGTCCTGGCGCGGAAACCCTGGACGCCTTCTGGCGGAACCTGAGCGACGGCGTCGAGTCGATCACCACGTTCACCGACGAGGAACTCCTCGCCGCAGGCGTCGCACCGGACGAGGCGGCCCGGCCGGACTATGTGCGCCGGCTCGGTGTGCTCGGCGACATGGAGGGCTTTGACGCGGCCTTCTTCGGCTTCTCCCGACGTGAGGCCGAGATGCTCGACCCGCAGCACCGGCTGCTCCTCGAGTGCGCCTGGGAGGCCCTGGAGCACGCGGGGTGCGCCCCGGGCACGACGGACAAGGTCACCGGCGTCTACGCGGGTGTCGGCGAAAGCGCCTATCTGCACCACAACCTGCTGCCGAACGGCGATCTCGTCGCACGGGTGGGTGAGTTCCAGACGTCCCTCGGCAACGACAAGGACTTCGTGCCGACGCGTATTTCTTTCAAGCTGGACCTGCGGGGGCCGAGCGTCAGCGTCCAGACGGGGTGCTCGACGTCCCTCGTCGCCGTGCACACCGCGTGCCAGTCCCTGAACAACGGCGAGTGCGACGTGGCGCTCGCCGGCGGCGCCACCGTGATCCCGCAGCGGCGGGGACACCTTCACGAGAAGGGCGGCATCAAGTCGTCCGACGGCCACTGCCGCGCGTTCGACGCCGCGGCGGACGGCACCGTGGCCGGCAGCGGCGCCGCCGTGGTGGCGCTCAAGCGGCTCGACGACGCCCTCGCCGACGGCGATGTGATCCACGCGGTGATCCGGGGGTCCGCCGTCAACAACGACGGCGCGCGCAAGGTCGGGTTCACCGCACCCAGCGTCGAGGGCCAGGCAGACGTGATCGCGGAGGCGCTCGCCGTCGCCGACGTCGACCCGTCCACGGTCTCGTACGTCGAGGCCCATGGCACCGGCACCCCGCTGGGCGACCCCGTCGAGGTGGCCGCGCTCAAGAGCGTCTTCGGCACGGGCCCCGCCGGCAGCTGCGCCCTCGGCTCGGTGAAGACGAACATCGGGCACCTGGACACGGCGGCCGGTGCGGTCGGCCTCATCAAGGTGGTTCTCTCGCTCCGCGCCAGGCAGCTTCCGCCGTCCCTGCACTTCACCGAGCCGAACCCGCAACTGGGACTGGACGACAGCCCCTTCTACGTCAACACGGCCCTGGTGCCGTGGGAGGGGGAGCGTCTGCGGGCCGGCGTCAGCTCGTTCGGCATCGGCGGCACCAACGCCCACGTCGTCCTGGAAGAGGCCCCCGCGCGTACGCCCGCCCCCACCGGCCGCACCCGGCACGTCCTGCCGGTCTCCGCCGCGACCCCCACCGCGTTCGCGACGGCCGTCAGCCGGCTCGCCGATCACCTCCGGGCGAACCCGCATGAGCGCATCGACGAGGTCGCGTACACCCTGCAGCGAGGCCGCCGCAGGCTCGCGCACCGAGGTTTCGTCGTCGCCGGCGGCGTCGGCGAGGCCGCCGAGGCGCTGGGCGCCGGCCTCCCGGCGCGGCACAGCGCGGCCGGCCCGTCGCAGGACCGCGAGGTGGTCCTCGGCTTCCCCGGACAGGGTGCCCAGCGTGTGGGCATGGGCCGGGCGGCCTACGAACAGGAGCCCGTCTTCCGGGCGGAAGCCGACCGTGCCGCGTCCCTGCTGTGGTCGCTGACCGACAAAGCCGTCGACGTACGGCCGGTGCTCGGTCTCGACGGCCCGGACTCCGGCGACGGGGCGACGGTCGACCAGACCTCCGTGGCGCAGCCGGCGCTGTTCGTCCTGGAGTACGCGCTCGCCCGGCTCTGGGAGTCCTGGGGTGTGCGCCCCGTTGCGATGGTCGGACACAGCCTTGGTGAACTGGTGGCCGCCTGCGTCGCCGGAGTGATGTCCCTGGAGGACTCGCTGCGTCTGGTTGCCGTGCGCGGCCGGCTCATGCAGTCCGCGCCGGCCGGCGTGATGACGGCTGTCCCGCTGCCGGAGAGCGAGGTGGCGGCGCTGCTCGACGGCGTGGACCTGGCCGCCGTCAACGGACCGCGCGAGTGTGTGGTCGCCGGCTCGGCCGATGCGATCACCGTCTTCGAGACGCGGCTCGCCGGTCGCGGCATCGTCTCCAAGCGGCTGCGCACCTCCCACGCGTTCCACTCGCGCCTCATGGACACGGCGGCGGCCGCGTTCGAGGAAGAGGCCGCCCGCGTGAGGCTCTCGCCGCCGCGCATCCCGTTCGTCTCGAACGTGACGGGCGACTGGATCACCGACGAGGAAGCCACCAGCCCCGCGTACTGGGCACGGCAGATCCGTGCCACGGTCCGCTTCGACGACGCCCTGACCGCCGTCCGCGACACCGGGGCGGTGCTCCTGGAGGCCGGTCCGGGTCAGGTGCTGACCCGGCTGGCCCGGGCCGCGGGCGTCGACGCGGTGGCGTGCCTGCCCGCCACGGCCGGGACCGACGGGCCGGAACTGCTGTCGGCCGTCGGCGAGCTGTGGTGCGAGGGCGTAGCGGTGGACTGGGAGGCGCCGGCCGGCGGGGCCCGGCCGCACCGCACGGTGGTGCCGTCCTATCCCTTCGAACGCGAGCGGTGCTGGATCGACCCGCCGCTCACCGCAGCCGCCGGCGGCTGCGGCTGTGCTACCGGGCAGAGCGCGGCGCAGGAGCCCGTGACGCGGGAGCCGGCGAAGACCGCCGCACCCGACTACCCGGATCCCATCGAGCGGGAGGTCGCCGCAGTCTTCGCCGACCTCCTCGGCGCCCCTGCCATCGGCCCCGAGGACAGCTTCTTCGAGCTGGGCGGGCACTCGCTGCTCGCCACCCAGCTCGTCTCCCGGGTACGTGTCCTCTTCGGCGTCGACGTCCCGCTGCGCACCTTCATCGAGTCGCCGACCATCCGCGGTCTGGCGCGTGAGCTGGCTGAGACGCGCGACGAGTGCGGGGACGGCGCCCCCACCGCGCTGCCGGTCGCCCTGGCCGACCCGGCCGCCGAGGCGGAGCCCTTCCCGCTGACCGATGTGCAGCAGGCCTACTGGATCGGCCGTACCGGAGTCTTCGACATCGGCAACGTCGGCATGCACGGCTACGAGGAATTCGAGGTCACCGGCCTCGACCTGCCCCGGCTCGAGCACGCGTTCCGGCGGCTCATCCGGCGGCACGGCATGCTCCGCGCGATCGTGCTGCCCAGCGGAGAGCAGCGGATCCTCACCGACGTGCCCGACTACGTCATCGTCACCCAGGACGTGCGCGGGCGGCCGGACGACGAGGCGCGCGAAGCCCTGGAGACCACCCGCGACGCCATGTCCCACCAGGTCTTCGCGCCCGAGCGATGGCCGCTGTTCGAGCTGCGCGCCACCCTGCTGGACGGCGACCGTACCCGCCTGCACTACAGCATCGACGGTCTGATCACCGACGCCCGCAGCTCGAACATGCTGCTCCACGAGCTCGCCGACCTGTACCGGGACCCGGACGTCGACCTGCCCGAGCTCCAGCTCTCCTTTCGCGACTACGTCCTGGCCGAGCAGAGCCTGGAGGAGACCGGCCTGTACCGCCGCGCGCAGGCGTACTGGTGCGAGCGGGTGCCGGACTTCGCCCCGGCCCCCGAGCTGCCGCTGGCCCGCGAGCCGCGCACCATCGACACGCCCCGCTTCAGCCGGGTGAGCGGAACGCTGGACGAGGAGCGCTGGAGCCGGCTCAAGGCGGTCGCCGCCCGCCGCGGCATCACCCCCACCGCGCTCACCCTCGCGGCCTACAGCGAGGCGATGGCGACCTGGGCCACGAACCGCAGGTTCACGCTCAACCTGCCCATGGCCAACCGGCTTCCGCTTCACCCGGGCGTGGATGCCGTCGTCGGCGACTTCACGTCGGTGACGCTGCTGGAGGTCGACACGGCCGGCACCGGCTCGTTCGGCGAGCGGGCGCGGGCGGTGCGGGACCAGCTGCTGACCGACATCGACCACCGTCTGTTCAGCGGTGTCCGCGTCCTGCGAGAGATCAAGAAGGTGCGTCCGGACGCGGCGATGCCGGCGGTGTTCACCAGTCTCTTCCTCGACCACGGCCAGGACACCGGCATCGGCCGGGAGGTGTTCAGCATCTCCCAGACGCCGCAGGTGTGGATCGACGCCCAGGTCTTCGAGTCGGAGGGCTCCCTGGCCCTGGACATCGACGCGGTCGACGAGCTCTTCCCCGACGGACTGGTCGCCGCGATCCACGGCGCCACCCTGGACCTGCTGCGGTGGCTGGCCGACGACGAGGCCCGGTGGGACCTGCCCCTGCCGTCGCTCCTGCCGACCGCGGACGCGGTGGCGCGGCAGGAGTACAACCGGACGGCGGGCCACCTGCCCTCGGGCCTGCTCCACGAGCCGTTCTTCGCCATGGCGGAGCGCGCTCCGGACCGTCCGGCCGTGATCACGCAGACCCGGACACTGAGCTACGGCGAGCTCGCCGGCCGGGCCCGGGTGATCGCCGCCCGGCTGACCGCGCTGGAGATCAGGCCGAACGATCTGGTCGCCGTGGTCATGGAGAAGGGCTGGGAACAGAGCGCCGCGGTGCTCGGCATCCTGGCCTCGGGTGCGGCGTACCTGCCGGTGGACGCGGAGCTGCCCGAGGAGCGGATCCGCTTCCTGCTCGCCCAGGGACAGGTCCGGGCCGTGCTGACCCAGTCGTGGATCGCCGGGCGGCTGACCGGGCCGCTGGGGCCGGACGGCACGGTGTTCCCCGTGGACACGCTGCCCTGCGACCCGGGCGCGCTGCCCGCCGCCCGGCCGGCCACTCACGCCGGCGACCTCGCCTACGTGATCTTCACCTCGGGCTCGACCGGTGTGCCCAAGGGCGTGATGATCAGCCACCGCGGCGCCCTCAACACGGTCGTCGACGTGAACGACCGCTTCGCGGTGGGGGAGAACGACCGGACGCTGGCCCTGTCGTCGCTGAGCTTCGACCTGTCGGTCTACGACATCTTCGCTCCCCTGGCCGTCGGCGGCGCCGTCGTCGTCCCGGACCCGGCCTCGCACCGTGACCCGGCGGTCTGGCTCGACCTGGCCGAACGGGCCGGGGTCACCGTGTGGAACTCCGTGCCGGCGCTGATGGAACTGCTCGTCGAGCACATGACGGTGGGCGGTGCGCACAGCGACGCGCTGCGGCTGGTGATGCTCAGCGGCGACTGGTTCCCCGTCACTCTGCCGGAGCGCATCCGGCGGGTCCTGGGAACGCCGGAGATCGTGAGCCTCGGCGGTGCCACGGAAGCGTCCATCTGGTCCATCCTCCACCCCGTGGGCGAGGTGCCGGCCCACTGGCCGTCGATCCCGTACGGCCGGCCGATGCGCAACCAGACGTTCCACGTCCTGGACGAGGCGTTGCGTCCGCGTCCGACCGGTGTCCCGGGGCAGCTCCACATCGGCGGGGCCGGCCTGGCGGAGGGCTATCTGCGCGACGAGGCGAAGACCGCTGCGAGTTTCGTGCGGCACCCCGTGACGGGCGAACGCCTGTACAGGACGGGCGATCTGGGGCGGTTCCTGCCCAGCGGCGAGATCGAGTTCCTCGGGCGCGAGGACTTCCAGGTCAAGCTCCAGGGGTACCGCATCGAGCTGGGGGAGATCGAGACGGCGCTGCTGCAGCATCCCGGCGTGCGCGGCGCGGTGGCCGTCGTCCACGGCCGCCCGCAGGGAGCCAAGCGGCTGATCGCGTTCGTCGTGCCCCAGGAGGGCGGGCGGGTCCCGTCGGACGTACGGGAGTTCCTCGCCGCGAAGCTGCCGGGCTACATGGTGCCCGAGACCGTCCTCGGGATCTCCGGGCTTCCGCTCACGGCCAACGGCAAGGTCGACCGGAAGGCCCTCGTGGTGCCGGACGAGCTGGACGAGCCGACGGTGTACGAGGCACCGGCCACGGAGGTCGAGAAGGTCGTCGCGGCGGTGTGGAAGAGCATGCTGAAGGTCGAACGGGTCGGCCGGCGCGACCACTTCTTCGAGCTCGGCGGCGACTCGCTGACCGCCATGCGCACGGTCGTGCGGCTGCGCAAGGCCCTCGACGTCGACATCCCCATCCGGGTGATCTTCGACAACCCGACGCTGGAGCGCATCGCGGCCGCGATCGACTCCGAGGACGGCGGCGGCACGTCCCGTTCGGTGTCCGGGCCCGTCCGCACGGACGACGGTGAGGCCCTGGTTCCGCTGACGGCCGCCCAGGCCCGCCTCTGGTTCCACGACCAGCTGGTCCCGGGCAGTACCACGTACAACCTGGTCCAGCCGTTCCGTCTCACCGGTCCGCTCGACGTGACCGCCCTGCGCGGTGCCTTCGACACGTTCGTCGACCGGCACGACGTGCTGTCGCTGTCGTTCGAAGCGGCCGCAGACGCCCCCCACCAGATGCCCGGCACCGGCAAGCCGTTGGACTTCCAGGTCATCGACGTGTGCGACGACCCGGAGAAGCTCGCTGTGGAGCGGGTGATCGCCGAGGAGGCACGCACCCCCTTCGACCTCGCGAGCGGACCCCACTTCCGGGTGCGGCTGCTGCGGGTCGCCCCGCAGGAGCACGTCCTGGTCGTCTCCGTGCACCACATCGTCTGGGACGCCTGGTCGACCTCGATCATGGTCCGTGAGATCAGCGCGCTCTACCGCGGCCAGAACGCGTCCGTCCTGCCCGAACCCGGTGTCCGTTACGCCGACGTCGCCCGGTGGGAGGCCGAGCAGGCCCGATCGGGGGCGTTCCGGGACCAGATCGACTTCTGGCGCCGCGAACTGGCCGCTCCGCTGCCCGTGCTGGCCCTTCCCACCGAGGGGACGGTCGAGGACTCCGAGGTCATCGAGGGGGCCCGCGCGCCGCTCGCGGTCGACCCCGTGGTGGCCGCCGGCTTCAGGGACGTGTGCACGGCCGAACGCGCGACCACGTTCATGGGGTACCTCGCCGCATGGCAGGTGCTGCTCCAGTGGTGGTGCCGCCAGCAGGACATCATCGTGGGCGTCCCGGCCGGCCACCGCGCCCACCCGCAGTTGGAGAGCACGATCGGGTTCCTGGTCAACAGCCTCGCCATCCGGACGCGGTTCACGGGCGACCCCACCTTCACGGACGTGCTCAGGGAGGTCCGTGAGAGGGCGCTGGAGGCCTACGCGAACCAGGACGTGCCCTTCGACCACGTTGTCCAGGCCATCAGGCCAGAACGCCGCTCGGGCGAATCGGCACCGGTGTACCGCACCTGGTTCCTGTTGGAGGACGTCCCGCTGCCCGACTGGGACCTCCCCGGCGTACGCGCCGAGGAGATCGACGCGGAATTCCTTCTGTCGGTGCACGACATCAAGCTCACGCTCGTAGCCGACGAGAAAGGGGGAATGACGGGCGGAATCGACTACCGTGTCGGCCTTTTCTCCGATTCCACCGTCCGCCGTCTGACGCGCTGCCTGAGCGAGCTGGTGAAACTCCTGTCCAACGAACCGGACACGAGGCTCAGCCTTGTCAACCGCACTCTGGAAAACCTGTGGGAAGGCAAGGAAGAGACACGGAAGAAGCGGTCATGGAACGACATCCGGTCGCAGCGGCGACCGCAGGACAATCGAGGAATGCTGAATGCTTGACGCCGAACGATATCGAAGCGACCTGGTGCGGCTGGGCCTGCACAAGATCGCGCACCAGGACGAGACCCTCCTGGACCACATGTTCCGGGCCTGCACCATCCTCCAGGACATGAAGGCCGGGGAGCACGTGTGCCTCGCCGGACTGTTCCACGGCGTCTACGGCACGGAGGGGCTGCACAACGACAATGTCGAGTCCATTCCGGACGAAAGGCGGGTCGAGGTCCGAGCGGTCGTCGGACCGCGAGTGGAGCAGATGATCCACACCTTCTCCGTCATGAACTACGCGTCGCTCGGCAAGAGCTTCCGTAACATCATGCGCCCGAAAGGGGAGCCGGCCCTGAAGGACCGGCGGACCGGCGAGGACATTCCGCTGGACCGGGATGAATTCGAAGACCTCCTCCGCATGAAACTCGGCGACGTCCTGGCGCACATGCCGCAGCAGGTCAGCCATTCCCATCTCAACCTCCCGGCCGAGTACGCGGGTTTCTGGCAGATCGCTGCCGAATACCTCGGTCCGGACGCAGTCAACACATGGAACACGTTCACGAAGGGGCAGCTGTGGATCGAGCCGGAGCAGAACTGAAGTCCCAGGCCTGGGAAGGCTTCCGTCTGTCGAAGCAGCAGGCGCACGTCCTGACGCTCGTGGCCGGCGGACGGGCCGGCCGTACGGTGGCCCGGGCGGGCCTCGCCACCCCGCTCGACCGCGAGGTGCTGGAACGCGCGGTGCACGACGTGGTGTCGGCGCACGAGAGCCTGCGCACCGTCTACCGCAAAGTGCTCGGTGAGAACAGCACCGTGCTGATGGTGATCGAGGACCGTCCGCGGTTCCACCTGTCGGAACGTTCCGGCGACGAGGCCGCGCTGAGCGCTCTGGTACAGGAGGAAACGCGTGCGCAGACGACCGAGGAGGACGCGGACCCCCTGCGCCTGACCCTCTTCACCCACACCGACGGGCAGCAGTCACTCGTGGTGTCGGCGCCGCGGATGAGCATGGACGCCCTCTCGGCCGAGGTCTTCCTCCGGGACCTGCGGCAGGCCTGCGCCGCGCGGCTGCACGGCACCCCGTGGAGCCGTGACGGCATCGTCCAGTACGCCGACTACGCCCAGTGGCAGCTCGAGGAGGGGGAGGCCAGCCCGCGCCAGAAGGAGCTCGCGGCCGACCGCGCGGCCCGGCTGACCGAGCTGCCCCCGCTGAACCTGCCGCTCGAACTCCTCTCCGACGACACGGCCCTCGCCGACCTGCGGTGGACGGTCCCCGGGCCCCTGGCACAGCGGCTGCGAAGCCTCGGTGACGACTGCGACGGCGGTCTGCGCAGCGTTCTGCTGACCGGCTGGCTCGTCGCCCTGTGGCACGCCGCCGGACGGCCGGAGCGCCTTGCGGTCGACGCGCTGCTCACCCGTCGGCCGTTCCCGGAGCTTCGGACATCGATCGGCCTGTTCGAGACGCCCGCGCCGGTGTTCGCCGCGGTCTCCGACGAGACGACGCTGACCGATCTGCTGCGATCGGTGGACCTGGAGCTCGACACCTTCGAGCAGGCGGACGAGAGCTCCCTGGACCCGGCCGGCCAACACGCCGCCGCCATACCCGGGTTCGCCTTCCACGACGTCACCGCGTTCGGCCCGCCGCAGGAGCCGGCCGTGCGCGACCTGTGGATCGAACCGTCCGACGACGCCCACAAGGTCGCACTCGCGGCGCAGGTCCTGGACGGGGAGATCCGCCTCACCCTGCGCCACCAGGCCCTCGGCATGGCGAAGGGCGGTGCCGAGGCGCTGCTTGCCTGCCTGCGCGCCGCCCTGTCGGCGCTGGGCGGCGATCTGGGGGCCGCCGTGCCCGACCTGGCCATGCTGGACGAGGACGCCGCGCGGGAACTCGTCGCGGCCACCCATCCTGCGCAGCCGCCGAAGCCACCCGCGGAGCACTGGCACCGCCAGGTCGAGCGGACCGCGCGGTTCGCCCCCGACGCCACAGCCCTCAGGACGGCCACCCGCTCCTGGACGTACCGCCAACTCGACGAGGCCGCAGGCCGGCTGGCCAACGAGCTGTCCGGGCGCGGTGTGCGCGCCGGCGAACTGGTCGGTCTCTGCCTCGAACGCTCCGACCTGGCAGTCGTCGCCATGCTGGCGATCGCCAAGGCCGGGGCCGGGTATGTGCCCATCGACCCGAGCCTGCCCGTCAAGCGCCGGTCCGCGGTCATCGAGGCGGTCGGTCTCTCCCACGCCGTGGCGACCGCTGAAACGGTCCGGACCCTTCCGGAGGACTGCGACACCGTCCTCCTGGACGCGGACCTGACGGTGTGCGCCCACCGCGCGAGCGACTCCCCCCACGTGGCGACCACCGACGACGACCCCGCCTACGTGATCTTCACCTCGGGTTCCACCGGCGCGCCGAAGGGCGTGGTGGTCGGTCACGGGCACCTGGCTGCCTACCTCGACGGTGTACTCGACCGGCTGGAACTGACCGGCCCGATCGACTCGGTCGCCCTGAGCACCCTGGGCACCGACCTCGGCAACACAGCGCTGTTCCCGCCACTGGTCACCGGGGGCGAGCTCCTGGTCGTCGCGCCAGAGGTCTCCGCGGACGCGCAGGCACTCGCCGAGCTGCTCTCCCACGAGAGCTACGACCTTCTCAAGATCACCCCCTCGCACCTGGAGGCCGTCTTCACCGTGGCCGAGGCACCGGAGCGGCTGATGCCGCACCAGGCCCTGGTCGCGGGCGGCGAGCCGTTCGGCTGGGGCTGGTACAACCTGTTCAAGGACTACCTGGGCGACTGCAGGCTCTACAACCACTACGGCCCGACCGAGACGACCGTCGGCGTGCTCTGCGGGCAGGCCACCTCCTCCGACGAGCTGACCGCCCTGGCCTCCAGCGTCCCGCTGGGCACCCCGATGCGGCACGCCCGCGCCTACGTCCTGGACTCCAGGCGCCGGCCGCTGCCGGCCGGTGTGCCCGGCGAACTCTGGATCGGTGGATCGTCCGTGTCGCACGGCTACCTGTCCGCAACCGACGACCAGCGGGACCGCTTCCTCACCGATCCGTTCAGCCCGGACCCGTCGGGGCGCATGTACCGCACGGGTGACAAGGCACGCCTCCTGCCCGACCACACCGTCGAGTTCCTCGGCCGCGTCGACCGTCAGATCAAACTGCGCGGCTTCCGGGTGGAGCTGGGCGAGATCGAGGCGGTCATGCGCCAGCACCCCCGCGTGACGGGCAGTCTGGTCGTGGAGGCCGGTGAGAGCACAGGCGCCCACCTCGTGGGATACCTCATCGACGCCGAGGGCGGCCGCGGCAGCGCGGAGTGGCTCCGCGAGTTCCTGGCCGAGCGACTCCCGGACTTCATGCTGCCCGCCCACCTGGTGGCACTGGACGCCTTCCCCCTGACCAGCACCGGGAAGGTCGACGCCTCGATGCTTCCCGAACCAGGCTTCTACACCCAGGGATCCGCCGCCTACGTCGCACCCCGGACCGAGACCGAGAGGCGGGTCGCCGACACCGTCGCGCAGCTCCTGCTGCTGCGTCAGGTGGGTGCCGACGACGACTTCTTCGAGATCGGTGGGCATTCGCTGCTCGCGACTCAGCTGATCGCCAGGCTGCGGGACGACTTCAAGGTGAGTTTCAAGCTGCGCAACCTCTTCGAGTTCCCCGTCGTGTCGGAACTCGCCGAGTTCATCGACCAGCTCCTCGAGAAGAAGGCAGCAGACGCGTGTTGACCCAGACGACAGGTAACGGCGCCGAAGGGCGCTTCACACGGACCCGGAAGTCCGTCGCGGTCAGCAGCGAGGCGCTGGTCCGCGTCGCTGCGCTCGTCGACGGGGCGCGGGCGGTGTCCGTCACACCGACTCTCACCGGCCTCGACGCACGAGAGTGGCTGGCGGGCTCGGGGAACGCCCTGGCCCGGCTGCGTGACGAGCACGGCGCCGTCCTGCTGCGCGGCTTCGCGCCGCTGGACGCCACAGGCCTGGCCGAACTCGCCACCGGGCTCGACGGCGGGCTGCGCGACTACGACAACCGCTCCACGCCTCGTCGGCGGGTCGACGGCAACGTCTTCACGTCGACGGAGTACCCGGCCGACCAGACCATCCCCCAGCACAACGAGATGTCGTACACGGACTCCTGGCCGGCCACCCTGTTCCTCACCTGCGTCGTCCCGGCGGCCACGGGTGGCCAGACGCCCATCGCGGACAGTGCCCGCGTCCACGCCCGGCTGCCCCGGGCCACGCGTGAGCGCTTCGAGCGGCACGGCGTGATGTACGTGCGCAACTTCGGCCACGGCATGGACCTGAGCTGGCAGGAGGCGTTCCAGACCGAGGACCGCGCCCAAGTCGACGCCTACTGCCGGCGGCACGGCATCCAAGCGGAGTGGCTGGGCGGCGAGCGGCTGCGCACCCGGCACGTCGTGCAGGCCACCGTGAAGGCGAGGGCGACCGGGGAAACGGTCTGGTTCAACCAGGCGAACCTGTTCCATGTGAGTTCGCTTCCCGAGCACGTCGAGCGCGAGCTGCGCGAGAGCTTCGCCGAGGACGAACTGCCCCGCAACGCTCTCTACGGTGACGGCACGCCCCTGGACCCGGAGGATCTGGCGCAGATCCGCTCGGCCTATGCGGCGGAGGAGATCGCCCTGCCCTGGCAGGCCGGCGACATCATGATCGTCGACAACGAGCAGTTCTCGCACGGCAGGAACCCCTACACCGGGTCCCGCACCGTCCTGGTGGCCATGGCATGAACGACTCGACGACGTTCGAAGCCGTGCGGGAAGAGATCGCCTACGCGTTCGGCAACACCGTCTTCTTCCGCACACACATGGAAGCCAGCGGTCTGCGGCCGGAGGACATCCGGAGCCTGGCGGACTTCCGGCGGCTGCCGCCCACCTCCAAGTCCCACTACCGGCGCAACTTTCCCGCGGGTGTACTGGCCAAGGGCTACACCCTCAACTCCCCGCATGTCATGCGATTCCAGAGCTCCGGAACCTCCGGCGAGCGGCTGAACAGCGCCATCCTGTCCTACGACCTGGCAAGGAGGCAGGCGACCGCGCTCGGCGTGAACCGCCGCTTCGACGAGCTGTGGCGTCCCGGCAGCCGGCCCAGGATCTGCCGCTTCGCTCCGCCGAACTGCTCGGACGTGGAGTGCGCGACGGGATTCTCCACCATGGAGGACCGGATCCTCGCAGACGGCACCCTGGTGCTGACCGTGGCCCACGACCTCCTGGCCACACCGGAGTGGCAGATCGTCAAGGCCCTCGACGAACTCGAGCTCTACGAACCCGATCTGCTGGTGGTGGACCCGACGCACTTCGCCTTCCTGACCCGGTGGGCGCGGCGGCTGGGCCGCAAGATCACCTCACCGCGCCGGCTGCACATGGTGTGCGGATACACCCTCATGACACGGGTGGCGCGGCGCCAGATCGAGGACTTCATGGGCCCGGACCTGCCGATCGGCGACATGATCGGCATGTCCGAGCTCGGCTACCTCGGATTCGAGTGCCACCTCGGGATGCGGCACATCAACGACCAGGACTTCCACGTGGAGTTCATCCGCGACGGCGAGCCCGTCGCGGACGGCGAGACGGGCGAGCTGTACGTCACCACCAAGGACGACGCCCTCGTCCCCCGCATCCGGTACGCCACGGGGGACCACTTCACGCCCGTGGGCAGCCCCTGCGGCTGCGGCAGCGAGCTGCCGCTGGTGCGGATCGAGGGCCGCGCCACCCACATGATCCAGCTGGCGGACGGCCGTGTCGTCACGCCGGGCGCCGTCGACGCCGCGGTCGGCGACGCCCCCGGCATCGAGGTCTACAAGCTGGAACAGGACCGCACCGGAGCGTGCACCTTCCGGTACATCCCCGACACCAAGGCGCCGACCGACGGCATCGCCGCGCTCGCCCACCGCCTGACCGAGGCCCTGACACCGAATCCGGTGCGCATCGAGGCCGTCGACTACATCGCCAGCGAGCGCAGCGGCAAGTTCCAGCCCTGCGTCTCCGAGATATCCGCGGAAGGTGTGCGATGACCGTGCCAGACAACCTCCGGGAGGACTTCCCGGCCCTGCGGCGGAAGATCGACGGGCAGACGATCTCCTACCTGGACAACGCGGCCACGACCTTGAAGCCACGGCCCGTCATCGAGGCGATCACCGAGTACTACGAGACCAACGGCGCGAACATCCACCGCGGCAAGCACCGGCTGTCCGAGGAGGCCTCCGACGCGTACGAAGCCTCCCGGGTGGCGATCGCCGCTCACCTCGGCGCCGCCGCGAACGAGGTGGTGCTGACCCGGAACACGAGCGAGGCCCTGAACCTGGTCGCCCAGGGACTGGACCTGGAGCCGGACGCCTACATCGTGGGGTGCATGGACGCGCACCACTCGCAGATGCTGCCGTGGCGGCGGGCCGGCCGCCTCGCGCTGACCCGGGTCGACGACCACGGCAGACTCGACCGCGACCACTTCCGCGAACTGCTGCGCGGCCGGCCGAACGTGGTCGCGCTCACGCACTGCTCCAACGTCACCGGTGTCGTCCACCCGGTGGCGGAGCTGATCGCCGAGATCCGTTCGGCCACCGACGCGGTCATCGTCCTCGACGCCGCGCAGTCCCTGCCCCATGAACGCATCAACGTGCACGAACTCGACGTCGACTTCCTGGCCTTCTCGATGCACAAGATGCTCGGCCCCACCGGGGTCGGCGTCCTCTTCGGCCGCAGCCGGCTCCTCGCCGGACTGCGCCCCCTGTCGGTCGGCGGGGGCATGGTCGACTGGGTCGATCTGGACAGCAGCGTGGACCGGCGCACGCCCTTCAAGTTCGAAGCCGGGACGCCGGCCATCGCCTCCGTCATCGGATCCGGCGCAGCAATCCGCTACCTGGAGTCACTGGACGCCCCCGCGCTCCGGCGGCGCGAGCGCGAACTCGCCTCGGCCCTGGTCGGCGGGGCGCTCACCCGCCCGGGGGTACGTCTGGTCGGGCCGCCGGACCTCACCGACCGGATCGCACTCGTGAGCCTGCGCCTGGAGCAGGGCGTCCCCACCGGCGAAGTCGCCCGCATGCTGAGCGATTCCTACGGCTTCATGGTGCGCAGCGGCCACATGTGCTCGCAGCCGCTGGTCACCGACCTGGCCGGCGGGGAGATCCTCCGCGTCTCCGCGTACCTCTACAACGAGGTCCTGGAGATCGAAGCCCTCTACGAGGCGCTGGACGAACTGCTCAGCTGGATAGGCCCGGCCGCGCCCGTCGCCACGCGCCGCTGAAACCACCGATCGACAGAAGGTGTTCACATGTCTGGCCTGCGGACCCTGACCCTGGTGTGCTTCCCGCACGCCGGCGGCGGGCTGGGACGCTATCGGAGCTGGCGGGAAGACCTGCCGGACGGCGTCGAAGTGATCCTGCCCGACCTGCCCGGCCGGGAGGGGCGGCTCTTCGAAGAGCCCCTCCCGGACGTCGCCTCGGTGAGCGCGTACGTGATGCGCACGCTGGCCGCTCAGATCGCGAACACCGAGCGACTGGCGTTCGCCGGCATCAGCTACGGGGCGCTCGTGGCATACGACATGACCGCGCGCCTGGAGGCGTCCGGGAAGCGAGTCGAGGCCCTGTTCGCGGCGAGCCAGCGGGCGCCGTCCACCCCCCTGCCACCGATCGACTGGCACTCGATGGACGACGCGGAACTACTCGGTGAACTCGCCGGGATCGGTGGACTGAGCCCCGACCTGACGGACGAGGACGAACTTCTCGAACTGTTCCTCCCCACCATCCGGGCGGAACTCCACGCGAGCGAAAGCTATCTCAAGCCCGCGACCCACGACCGTCTGCGGTGCCCGGTCTTCCTCTACCACGGCACCGAGGACGCCGTGATCCCGGCGTCCTCGGCTCTCGCCTGGCGTGACGAGACCGACCGCCTCTCGTGGCGAAGCCTGAAGGCCGCGCACTTCCTGACCGGACCCGACGGCACGGACCTGTGGTACGAGGCGCTGCTCCAGGACTTGGCCTCGTGCACACCCTGGCCCGCTCTCGGCCGCACCCCGTGAAGCGATGGCATTCCCTGAAGAAAGGATCAGCGATGAACGGAACACAGACCCCCGGCCTGCAGTTACCACGCTGCTGCGCCCACCTGGTGTCATGGGACGACCAGCCCCGCACGGACCATGCCGTGACCGATGGCGACACCCGCGACCGCGACGCGGAGGCCCGGCGCAGCGGCGGCGAGTTCGGCGGGCAAGGCGGCCTGTCCGCAGAACAACGTGCGGTGCCGTAGGCAGCAGTGGAGTCGGCCGATCATGCGGCTGAAGAGGTTGCGCATCTGAGAGCTGCCTGCGTCCCGGCGTGTCTGGAGTGCCGCTTCCACGTGCCGGGCAGACCGTGCTCCGAGCCAGTCCGCACAACCCTGCCGCACCACCCCACAGCACGGGCTCGGGACCGCAGGCGTGCACCAGGGCGCCCTGCGCAAGTACGGCAAGGAAGGCGACGCGCGACGCGCGGCTTCACCCGCCATGCTCCGCCCGGCGACCACTTCCTCCTGCCAGCGCGCCAGGCGCGCTCCCGGACACAGTCCGCACCGCGATCACGGCTACCACCAGGGAAGGCGCCCGACCGACCTGGTGAACCGACCCGTACGAAAGGAGCAGTGATGAACACGACACAGACGCCCGGACTGATGCTTCCCCGGTGCTGCGCCCACCTCATGACCTGGCACGAGGACCCGCTCACCGCTCGCACCCCCGCCCCCACCACTGGCACCGGCCTCCGGGCCGAAACCCCGGCCCGCGAGCCCGCCACAGCTTTCGTCCACGGCGTGCTCCGGCTCTCCGAAAGCCAGGCGGTCCGTACGTGAGCGACAGCGATCTCCAGATCGCCGGCGACATCCTCGAAGTCCCGCACCTCCTGCCGCCCCCGCGCAAGCACCCGGCCACCGTCGCCGAATTCGTCGGCCTGGCCCGCTCCCTCGCCACCGACCGCTCCCAGTGGGAGCACCTCGTCCACTACGACGCCACAGCGCGCTGGTACCACCGGCTGCGCACCGGCCCCGGTTACGAGGTGTGGCTGCTGTCCTGGGTGCCCGGCCAGGGCAGCGGGCTGCACGACCACGGCCCCTCCTCCGGTGTGCTGACCGTCCTGGAGGGCACGCTGACCGAGCGCACGGAGCACGGCACGCGCGCGTTAGAGGCGGGCACACAGCGGGTGTTCGCGCCGGGGTACGTGCACGAGGTCGTCAACGACACGCTGGAGCCGGCGGTCAGCCTGCACCTCTACTACCCGGGCATGAGCGAAATGCGGATACACACCGCAGCCCACTGCGAGGCACGCACACAACTGGTCCGGTGACTGCCTGACGCATAGTCGTACCCGCACCCAGAAGTTGCCCCAGCCCCACTCGCGAAGGAACGGCCTTGCGGGGCGCGCGATATGTGCCGCGCGCCCCGCGGGGATCCTTCGGGACCTCCCCAGGCGGTTGGCCACCTGCAACTCACCTTGATGAACGGCCAGTTCAACCCAGAAGGTGCACGCTGGCCCTGCCCCAGTCCGACCTTCTACGGCTGCCGGAGCCACTACGTTCGGCGGACGGGCTCGAACTCGACCGCTCGGCGGCTGAGCGGACGCTCCAACAGCCGACCGAGGCCGAGGCGAGCGCGAGGAACGGCGTGGAGTGGAACGAGCACACCGCGCGCACCGCGTTGCGCAACCGGCACCGGGACAAGACACCGACCACTCAGATCAGCGACCTGGACCTGGCCATGCCCAAACTGCGCTCGGGCAGCTTCTTCCCCAGCCTGCCGGAGCGCCGCATCGACCAGGCCCTGTTCGCCGTCGTGATGGAGGTGTACGTCCACAGAGCGCCCACCCTGTCGGTCGACGAACCGGCCAAGGCCTTCGGCGCGGACAGGGGGACCTCCAGGAGCGAGATCCCGCGAAGCTGCGCCGACCTGTGGTGAGCCGATGACTGCCCCAGTTATGCTGCCCCGTCCTGTCAGGCCAGGAAGGATCGTCACCATGAGCGGCACCCCGTTACCCTTTCCCGATCGGATCGAGCTCACAGGGGAAGGACTCGTCCTGCGTGACTGGACGGAAGCAGACCTGGCCGCGATGCCGGACTTGTTCGACCATCCCGACATCGCGTACTGGACGCCGATGGTCTCACCCTTCGACGAAGCTGCCGCTCGCGCACGGCTGGACCGGGACCGGCAGATGCGCGCGGAGGGCACGACCATCCTGCTCGCCATCACCCTTGACGGCTGCGCGCCGCTCGGCGAGGTGATGCTGCGACGCGCTCCAGAGGGCACAGAGATCGGCTACGCGGTCGGCCCGGCGTACCGCGGCCAGGGACTGGCCGCGCGGGCGGTGCGGGTGATGGCCGCATACGCCTTCGAACAACTGGGCGCGGAACAAGTGATCCTGGAACTGGAGGCCGAGAACGCCGCCAGCGTCGCCGTCGCCACCAAGGCGGGATTCAGCCTGCTTGACGTGCCGCTGATCGAGGGGGAGGAGAAGGGACGGCCCTATGCCCTGCAAACGTGGGGCCTGCGGCCAACATTGTCAGGCCGTTCAGGGCGACCATCCCACCGCTGAACAGGGCGTCCGGCAGCATCGTCATGCGTGAGGCGCAGGCACCGGCAAACACACACTCATGGAAAGCCGCTGACGCGTATGAACCGGCGACCCGTCCGTATGGTGTTCGAGACCTGCTGTGAGTGGAGAGGATCGGGTTCATGACGACAGCAGCGCGACGCTACGGCTTGACGTGGACCGACCCCGACGGCGCTGCACAGGCATCCGCTGGCGTCTTCGACAAGCAGGCCGCCATCCGGCGCCGGCGAGCCCTCAAAGCCGCCGGATGCACGCACGTGAAGGTCGTGAAGGTACACGTGGGCGAGCTTCCCCAACCCGCCATCTGACCACTTGCACAGCTGACAGCAGTCCGGCATGACCATGACCCGCCGTCGGTGCGCAACGGGCCCTCTGAGGGTCACAGAAAGCCGCGAGGGAAGGGCATCAACTGCGCCTCCCGTGCAACCCCGGCAGGCTCTGCGAGATCACGCTCACCAGCGCATGCCCACCGCACCCAACGCCGCGCGCCGTTCCGGGCTCAATTTGCCGGCCCTGCGCCGGGCATTAGCGACGAACGACCCCAGCCCGACCTCCTCACCGTCGACCAGTTCGACGTGCTTGCGTCCAGGGCGTAGATGACCTTCCCGCGCGTGGAACTGGCGCGCGGCGGCAAGATTGACCGCCCACCGCTCGTCCTGGCTACGCCGACCAGACCCCGCCGCGTCACCCCAGGCCCAGGAAGGCTCCCAGGATCAAAGACGTCGGAGTCCACGTATGGTCAGTCAGGTAGTAGAACGCCGCGCCGGTCTGCGTGTGGACGGACAGCGCCACCTGCTCCAGTTGCCAGCTGCTGCCGCTGTGCGGTCTCACCTGCCAGGGGATGGCGTAATCCGGCAGATCGACGGCGCGGTGGACGGCGATGACGGAACCGTGCCGTTCCACCACGTCGCCCGGCTTGGGCGAGTAGCCCTGGATCTCATACGGAAAGAGCGAGCCAGCAGGCAGAGTGCGAAACGCCCGCGCAGGCCGGGCGCCTTGAGGATCGGGCGAGAACACGGGCGGCCGGGTGATTTCCCCGCGCTCGATGCGGCGGTTGAAGCGCCGATTGAGAGTCAGATTGCAGCGGGGCGAGCACACGTGCCGGTCGCGGTGCTTCCAGTGCGCCCTGGCCGGGACCGGCTCCCCGCAGACTTGACACGGTTCTCCCTCGGCCACCATAGGTCACGCCCGTCCAGCCGTACGGTGTGGTCCTGATGACTTGCCCTGTGAGATGACCACCGTGTGGCATGCGCCCGGCCTGTACGCACAGTGATCGCCCGACCGTGAGCCTCACGGCAGGGAGACGCTAACTGGCGCAAAAGGGGGAGCTGTTGCTTTGTGTCCCTCTAGGATGACTGCCTGCGATGAGTGCTCAGGTGCCTCATCCGCACGCGTAACGCCCGCACGCCACGCCCCTGCCCGTCGCCCGGCGGAGCGGGGAGATACGGAGCAGCTCGACCGTGCACCTCATCCGCTTCTCCGCGTGCGGGTTCCGCTCGCTGACCCATGTGCAGGACATCCCGGTCAGCAGCCCGACGATCCTGGCCGGCCGCAACGACGGCGGCAAGAGCGCGGTCCTGGCCGCGCTGGCCTTCCTGCTGGGCGAGCACCGTCTGACGGACGAGGACCGCACCTACCAGCAGGACGAGGGCGTCAAGGGACAGCGCTGCGCGGAGACATGGGTGGAGGGCGTCTTCCGCTTGGACACCGTCGAGCAGGCCGCCGCCCCCTTACCGGCGGAGCTCCGCATCCGGCGCCGCTCACGGGCCGGTGAGGCGGCGTGCTGGGAGTTCTTCGGATCGCAGCCCGCCGACAGCCGTCTGCAGGGCCTGGGGCGGCTGATGAAGAAGGACCTGACCGAACTGGTCGCCGAGTTCGGACTTGCCCCGTCGGGCACGCTGAAGGAAGACCTGCTGGCCGCGCTCACCGCACACGCCGCGACCGTCCCGCAGACCGAGCAGTGGCAGCCGCTACCGAAAGACCTCGAGGCACGGCTGCCGCGGCTGCTGGCGTTCGGCGGCAAGGACGAGAGCCCGGACGACGCGGTGCGCACCGCGCTGAGCAGCTGCTACGAGACCCACCTGGAGGACGAGACCCTCCAGGGACAGGTCCGGGAGATCGAGAAGGAGATCACGCAGCGGCTGGAGAAGGAAGCGGACTCCCTGTGCCGGCACATCCGCCAGCACTGCCGTGAGTTCGTCGGCGTGGAGGTCAAGCCCGAGGTCTCCTTCAAGGGCGGCTTCAAGAGAGCGCCGCTGGAGGTCTCCAAGGCCGACGGCGAGCCTGTGGATCTGACCCGCTCGGGCCAGGGCAGCACCCGGCGCATCGCCCTCGCCGTGTGGGAGTGGACCAGCAGCCTCCTCGAAAGCAGTGAACTCGCCGCGACGGGGGAGCAGGACGAACCGCAGCCCACCCAGACCATCGTCGTCTACGACGAGCCCGACACCCACCTCGACTACCGCCACCAGCGCACCGTCATGGACATCATCCGCAAGCAGTGCGCCCTGCCCCACGTCAACGTCATCGTCGCCACCCACTCGATGAACCTCATCGACGGCGTCGACATCGCCGACGTCGTCCACCTCAAGCTCAGCGACAGCGGCCGCACCCTCGTCGAGCGCCTCGACGGCGACACCCACGACGGCATCGACTTCCACCTCGGACAGATCGCCGCCGCGGTGGGACTGCGCAACTCCGTCCTGTTGCACGAACGCTGCTTCCTGGCAGTCGAAGGCCCCACCGAGCAGCAGTGCGTGCCCCTGCTCTTCCGCCTCTCGCAGGGACTGCCCCTGCAGGCGGCCGGCATCGCCCTGTGGGCCTGCGACAACAACGAAGGAGCACTCCACCTCGCGGGCTACCTCGTCAAGCACCATCGCACCGTCATGCTGATGGTCGACGCCGACAGCCGCGCAAATAAGCACTTCAAAACCGAGAAACTCATCAAAGCCGGTCTCGACCTCACCAAGCAGGTCTCGTACGTCGGCGAGAGCGAGGGCTACAACGAACTGGAAGAGCTCTTCAGCGACCTCCAGTGGGCAGCCGCCGCCAACGCCCACTGGCCCCGCCCCGAGGGCCAGCCCTGGAGCGCCGACGACTTCAGCGAGCACCGGGGCGGCAAGTTCAGCGAGCGCATCCTCTACATGATCAAACAGCAGGCCGCAGAGAGCAGCCCCAACGGCAAGGCCGACATGCTCTACGCACTGGTGTCCATGCTCACCACCCCCGAAGAGGTCCCCCAGCAGCTACGGGACATCTTCACCGAGGTGCAGGCCCTCGCCTGCTGACCTGCTGCTGCGTTCGCCGCTGCAGCATGCGCTCCTTGCGCTGCTCAGTGGTCGGCGCCGTCCAGGCGTGCCATCCGGCCTCCGCAGTCCATTGCCGCGCGTGCGCGCGGGCTTCGATTCCGCACCACCGGCAGCCCCCGGGCGCCACAGTGTGCTCGGTCCTGGCAGAACGCGATAACGACATCACATCCTCCTTCCCCCACTGCTTATTTTGCCTCCTGCCACTGACAATCACCCTGCGAGCCGCGTCCGGCTCCGCCACCCGGCGGCGCATACAAAGAAACCTTTCCCTCACGTGCCCCAAGCCCCCGAAACAAGACCGTTTATCGGGAAAACCGCCCGTAGCTCCCACCACTCTGGTTACGGTCTGTGCCCATGAGGTTCCTGCATACCTCGGACTGGCATCTCGGCTGCCGGTTCCACGGGGAAGATCTGATCGACCACCAGCGCAAGATCCTGGACCACATCTGCGCCACCGCCCGCACCCAGAAGGTGGACGCCCTGCTGATCGCGGGCGACATCTACGACCGTGCCATTCCGAGCCTGGACGCGGTACGTCTGTTCGACCGGGCTCTGCACCAGCTTGCCGACCTTGGTATCCCCACCGTCATGATCAGCGGGAACCACGACTCGGCCCACCGTCTCGGTACTGGCTCCGGCCTGTACGCCAAATCCGGCGTTCACCTGCGCACCGACCCCGCCGACGCTGCCCGCCCCGTCCTCCTCGACGACGAGCACGGTCCCGTCGCCGTCTACGGAGTGCCCTACCTCGAGCCCGCCCTGGTACGCACCCAGTTGGACGCAGAGACAGCCTCCCACCAGGCCGTTCTCACCTCGGCACTGGACCGCATCCGGACTGACCTCGCCACCCGTCCGGGCGCCCGCTCCGTCGTCCTCGCCCACGCCTTCATTACCGGTGCCACCACCAGCAAAAGCGAACGCGACATCAGCGTCGGCGGAGTCGCCCACGCCGGCGCCGACCTCTTCGACGGCATCGACTACACCGCCCTGGGCCATCTGCACCGCCCGCAGAGCGTCAACGACCGCATCCACTACAGCGGCTCCCCACTGGCCTACTCCTTCTCCGAGGCCAACCACACCAAATCGATCACCCTGGCCGACCTGCCGGCCGCCGGAGCCCCCACGATCACCCGCCACAACATCCCGGCCGACCTCCATCTGCCGCTGGCCCGGTGTGAGTTCCCGGCTCTGTGCAGTGTCTGAAGGTTTGTTGAGCTGGGGAGTCGGCGCAGGTCTGGATTCTCCTGGGGAGTTGGTGCGCCCATCTGACCAGCTTGTACTGCGGAGTGTTGACCTCTGGTCAGAGGTGCATGGGTCTGCGACCTGCCGATACGTGGCAAAGCTGGAATATCGCGGATGCCTCGGGAACCCCTGTGGATTTGGCGGCGTTTGTGCAGCTCAGGGAGCTGATGGAGTGCAGGGGCGGTTTGCTGTTCGTGGGCGACCGTCCTGAGAGGCGGCAGGGCCCTGTCGGGGGCGCTTGCGATCATGGCTCGCCGACCGGGCCGTGAGGCCCCAGTCCGGTCAGCGGTGCGGTACCCGAAGAGCGCTGAGCACGGCCCCGGTGGTGGCAGGGGAGCTCATCCTCGTGCCGCCGCACGATATAGGACCAACCAGGTCCCGTCCGTGAATCGCGGACGGGACCCTTCGCGTGCGCTGCCGGAGCTCACGGCCGGTTGGCACCTTCACCTTCCAGCACCGCGACGGACACCACCAGCAGCACACCGTGCTGCTCACCGACGGCGGCGTCTACGACAACCTGGGCCTGTCCGTCCTCGAACCCGGACGCTCACCCCACCACACCCAGCACGTCTATGACGTGCCCTTCATCATCGCGTGCGACGCCGGCCTGGGCGAACTCGCCCTGAAGGCACCGCACTTCATGGCCGGCCGCCTGAACCGCTCCTTCGCCACCGTCCACCGCAAAGCCCAGGACTCCGCCCGCTCCCGGCTGCACGAATGGGCCGCCAGCGGACGTATCGACGGCTTTGCACTGGCCTACCTCGGCATGAAGGACGACCGTCTGCCCGCACCGCCCGCCGACCTTGTCCCCCGCAGCGCGGTGGCCACCTACCCGACCAGCTTCGCCGCTATGAGCCGCACCCACTTCGACGCCATCACCACCCGCGGCGAACAACTGATGCGCACCGTCCTGCCGATGTACCTGCCCTCCTCTCGGCACTGACGCACGGAAGCACATCACCCGACAACACCAGCAACAATTGCCCGTCCTGCCCGTGCCCTAGGCGGGAAGGCCACCCAGCGTGGCATCCGGCGTGCTCAACACCTGGGTGCTCAAGCCCCGGCAACAGCTTCAGGCTCCTCCCGCCCTCAGATCGGTCACGCGCTGCGCGAGCAGGCAAACAGGGAAAAGCAGCCCGAGCGGCAGCCCGCGGGCACTAGCCTGCTCCTAGGCCGAGCGCATCGGCCCAAGCCGGGGTCGGCCCATGAACGGCCCCACACGGCAAAGGTGCCCGGGCATCCGGAGCGATAGCCGCATCAACTGCGCGTACCACCAGAGCTGTTCACCAGCCTGATCAACAGGTCCGCATGCGCCCGATCCCACGCACCGGATCATGGGGCCGGAGCGCAGACTCGAGGCCATCGCATGACCAAAGAACACGCGCGCAAAGGCCGGGCACGGCGCACCGCCCGCCGCACCGGCGCCCCCTACACCTCCGCCCGCGCGGGCACCCTGCACACCCATCCTGCCCCCATCCTGCCCCCGGTCAGCGGTAAGCCCTTCGGTATTTCCGGCAGGGCCGACATGACCGCAGCCGCCGCCGCCGTCGGCGCGCGGCTCGCGGACTGCGACCCCTGCCTGACCTCTGCGGTGGACCGGATGACCAGGGACTTGCCGCTCGTCCTGGCGGCCCTGGCCGCGTCGCTGCCGGTCGAACTCGGCGACGGCTTCACCCCAACCACCCTCGCGTTCTGCCAGACCGTCCCCCGGTACGGCCACCACGAGGCGTATCGGTTCGCCGCCCATCTCACGGAAGACGAACTCCACGACTTCATCACCGACCTGGTCGACATCTGGGCGTACGCCATCCCGCAACTGATCCACCTGCAGACGGCCGGGCCCCTCAGCTCCCTGATCATCGACCTGACCCCGCCGAGGCCGCCTTTCTACGTGGCCGCGCACACCGGCTTCGTCCCCGTACCCGGAGGATCCTTCCCGGCGCTCACCCTCAACTCGCCGGACCTCACGGGAACGATCGACGACCTCGCCGAACGCTGCGCCTTCCCGCTCTACACCTGGAACACCCTGCCCGGCATCACACCGTGGATCCTGCAACAGCACCCGGACACCCACCGTCCCTGGGGAGTGAGCCGGAGCGGCACGGACACGCCCGCGATCACGATCGGGTCTCGCGAGCATTCAGCCGACGCCAGCGATCAGTGGATTCAGGCGGCACACCGCGCGGGCTCGGTCCTGGTCCTGGGCCTGTGGCATCGGGAATTCTCCTCCATCAGGGCCTCGGCGGAAGACCATGAGATCTTCGCGGTGCGGGCACAGGTACAGCCCTGACCGCTGCTCCTGTCGGAGGCCGACGCGGACGGGCGCCGCGGGTGAGGCTTGGAAAACACCACTGCGCCGGCCTCTGGTCTGACCGAAGTCCTGTTGTCAGTGGCCCGGAGTACCGTGATGGCCGGTCAGACCCATCGCTGCGGGCCGCAGCGTTCGCACGTGCGGGGGTCCCTTCGGGAAGGAAACCGTATGGCCAGCTTCAACTTCGACGAGAGTGCCATCAAGAAGGTGGTCAACGACGGTTTGGAGAGGATGGCATCCGACCTCACCCTGGCCCTGAACGGGATCACCGCGGAGTACCAGGGCAAGCCGTTGGAGGAGATCAAGCCGGAGGTACAGCGCGTGTGGGCGGCGCACACGGGCGGTGGGGAGCTCGACGAACAACGGTTGACGGCGTTCGCCGAGCAGATCAAGGCCGGTGGCCATGTAGTGGTGCGCTCGAGCTAGTCCCGGCACGGACACCTGAAACCCCGGGCCCCGCAGGGCGATCCGGTGATGGGGGTGTGCCGGCACATCGGCCAAGCCGGTCAGCCGGGCAGGGGCGCTTGCCAGGGGGCGCTGGGGGTGCCGTCGGGGTCAAAGCCGTACGGGCACAGGTCCTGCCAGGCGGTGTCCTGGGCCCAGCTGATGCGGTGGACAAGGTCAACACCCGCTGTCTCTGCAGCCTCCCGGTAGGCGGCCAGAGCGCCCGCCGTGTCGTGGACCTGCTGCCGCAGACGTGCCACGGCCATGAGGTGTTCGTCGTCGCCGTACTCCGCCATTCTTCGGTGCCAGTGCTCCGCTCCGGCGATGTCTCCCGCTGCCTCCAGATCCCAGGCAAGCATGCGCACCGCCTTGATGTGGCCGGTCTCTGCTGCTCTGGAAGCCAGGTCCATGGCGGCAGTATGCTCTTCGGCCTCGGACTTCCGGACAGCCAGCTGGTACAGCGCCTCCGGGTGGCCAGCAGCGGCTGCAGCCTCGCAGAGACGTTCCCAGACCTCACCGTTGCCGGTCATCGACCACAGGGAGAACAGGTAGCCGTAGGGGTCTTCGTAAGCATGATCCTGGGCCTGGCGTCGCAGCCGCGCGTAGCCCGTGTCGGTCCAGGACTCCTTTGTCAGTGCGGTCAGGTAGTCGACCATGCTGGCGTACCCTCCGGCGGCCACCGCCGCTGCCTGTTCGGCGGCGAACTCCTCGTCCTGGGCGGCTTGTTCTTCTTCTGACATGTTTGCCGCCGAGACGCGCAGGGTCGCGATGAGATCGCCGGCGTCGGCGGCCCGCTGGTCGATCAACCGGGCGGCGTCCTCGTCGCCCGCCCGTATCCGCTTCCAGTACAAGTCGCCGAGGGCAGCGACGGATCCGGCGTCCGCGGCTAGTCCATACAGCCTCTCGGCATGCTGATCGCTGCCCAGGACGTAGTGGACGCGCGCGAGTCCCAGCAACGCTTCTGGGTGACCGGTCGCGGCCGGGGCCCGGAAGAGCTCGGCGGCCATCCCCAACCGCCAACGCAGCCTCGCCGCTTCGCCGAGGGCGACTCGATCGTCAGCAGCGGTGAGGTGGTCGCATACTCCGTACCAGAACGAGGCCGGAGGACACAGCAGCCGGCGCTGACTGCGGCCGTGCTGCTCGAGATAGTCGGCGAGTCGGTAGACGGGTGCCGGGCTGGTGAGGACGCGTGGTGCCGAACGCGGGCGTACGCGGCGCAGGGGAGCGAGGCTGCCGTGCACGGGACGGCTGAGATCGGCGAGGGCCTGCTCGAGCCAGTTGTCGGCGAGGTCGTCGTATGCGTCGTCGGTGAGATAGCCCTCCGCCGCCGCTTCCAGGAAAGGCAGAGGCTGGTGGAGGCCAGAGCCCAGGCGGCGGGCGTCCACGGCTGCGTCCAAGACCGCCCGGGCCGCCGGCGTGGCCATCTCGTAGCGGCGCAGCAACTCAGGCGCTCCCGCAAGGAACTGCGTCAGCCGCCCATCGCTTGCACTTTCCAGAGCATGCGCAAGCTGCCGGTCGCCTGCAGCGGCCAGAGCCTGCGCAGCGGCCTTCGCGGTCGCGTCAAAGCTGTCCGGCAGGTGGATCATTCGGCCTGCCAGCAGCTCCCGTACCTGCGAATGCGGATCCTCCTCGCCTGCCCGGGGGACCTTGGCATACGCCTCGGCGTACTCGGGCCACAACGTGCCGAGCACCAAGACCGGACCCCGCGCCGGGTCGGTGAGCAGGCCGTGCAGTGCAGCACCGATGCGCTCGCCCAGCCCGCGGCCCGCGCCGAGATAGTGCTGCGCCTCGTTGAGCCACACCACCGTGTGCGGATCCACCCGGGCGAGGTCGGCGAGCGCCGCCTCGGCCCGGGTCGGATCGAAGGGATGCCACAGCCGCCACCCCGCCTCGGCCAGCGGCTGGACCGCCTCCCAGCAAGCGCGCGTCTTCCCGGTCGAGGACGAACCGACCAACACGGCCATCCTGCTGCACTCATCCGACACCGTGGCGGCAACCAGCTCGGCCAGCTGCCCATCGTGCGGGCGGCGAACGTATGCAGGCAGCGCGGAGGCTGCCCGCTGCTGCCCAGCCGAGACCGGTGAACTGCCGTCCCCTGTCGGCGGAGGAGCGGCGGCCGGGTGGACTTCGAGGTCGTGGGGATTGCACTGGGCGATCGGCCGTCCGACCGACGTCTCGCCCTCACCGGCTATCTCAGCCCTGCCGACGGCGGCGGTACGCAGAGCCAGCAGCAGCCCAGGATCAAGACCGAGGGCACGTGCCAGCGCCCCTACCGTCTGCGCCGACGGCACGTCGGCTGCACTGCTGAAGGCTTCGCTGACGGTCGTACGACCCAGCTCGGCACGGCGGGCGAGCATCGTCTTCGTCAGGCCGACCGCAGCCAGCCCGGCCTCCAGGCGGGCACGCAACTCGCCCAGCGCCGCCGCCGGGTCCTCGAAATTCTGGGTGGTCACTCGCTCGCCCGGCTCCTTCCCTCGGCTGTTCGCCTGTGTTCGTCTTCGTCCGCTCGCACCGCGGCGAACGGGCACTTCACGAAGCTCGGCCACGACAGCCCGTCCTGGCCGAAGAGGAGTGCCCCCATGTCCGTCCGCACCGCCGTGATCATGCTCGCGTGCGCGATGACCGTCCTGGTCGCCGTTCTCATCGGTGGCGCGGCCGGCTATCTCGCCCGCCGCGACCACGCTACCTACTCCGTCGCCGTCACCCGCGCCGCACTCGCCTTCGCCGCGACCCTCACCCTCGCCGCGACGGTCGCCAGCACTCTGGCCAACGCGTTCTCCTGACTGATGGCAAGGATGTCGCCGGCAGGCATGACCCGTTGCGCCGCGCCCTTGACATATGATTATCGATTAGCGAATCATGAACTATGTCTCAAGAGGCATTGGAGCGGCTGCGTGAGGCGTCCGTGCGGGTCTTCGGCAACCGCTACCGGGCGGAGCTGATGTGGGCGCTGGCGTCAGCGGACGAGCAGGGCGTGTGCCTGGGAGACCTCGCCGCCGCCCGTAACGCACCGCCGAGCGTCTATCAGGCGCCGATGCGGGCCCTGGTGGAGGCCGGGCTGGCCGAGAGGCTGCCGCGCGCGCAGGGGGAGCGGCGCCGCTGGTACCGGCGCAGCGAAAACGAGGGGCTCTGGCAGTGTCTTGAAGGCCTGTTGAGCTGTTTGGCAGAACAGTCCGTACCCATGCGGGTTGGATAGTCGGCGGGGCCGCTGCGCGCGGCCGGAGCCCGGTGAGGCAGGGTGGGGGCCATGGTGACCTTGGCGAACTCCGTGATCGGCCGTTCCGTGCGGACGGCATCGGCCGCCCTGCTGGAGGCGGGCACCCAGACCAAGGTCGCATCCCTGCAGGGCGCCGAGGCCCTGTTCTTCCACCGGCTGGATGCCGCCGAGCACGCCCGGCGCCAGGACGCCGCCGCAGGGCGGCTGGACCGGATGGCGGCGCTGGAGACGCTCCTGACCCTGCCGGTGGGCATCCCCGTCCCTCTCGCCTCGCTCGAGGCCGGACAGCGGCGGGCCGTGCGCGCTCTGCCCGCAGGCGCCGCGGACCGTGACCGTACGACGGTGACCCGGCGCGCGGTGCGGCCGGTGCGCGTGGACCTGGCCGTGGTGCGCGCCGCCGGATGGCGCCAGGGGCTACGGGAAGCGGGCCGGTTCGCCCCGTTCTGCCGCCGTGCCATGCTGCTCACCCGCCGCCCCGCACACCTGGAAGAGCTGCTGGTCGAGGCCGACTTCTACGGCATCGGGGTGTTCCTCGCCACCGGGCAGGGGGTGGAGATGATGCTCGCGCCGGAGGAGCACCGGCCGCTGCGGCACACCGCCGCCGCGTGGTGCTTCGCCGAGGAGCTGTATCAACTCCTGGGCTGATCCTGTGCCGTCGTTTGTCCGTTCGGCGCTGCGGTCGGGGCGGCCAGGGCCCACCGCTTCAGCTGCTGGGGCACCTTGAATGCGTCCGGCTGTCGCAGCTGCGCGTTGACCAGCGGATACCGCTCCACCGCCGCACGGCAGCGCTCATGCCACCACGTCTGGCGTGCCAGCCCGGGAGCGATCGCGGTCAGCGTGCGCAGCCACTCCATCAGTACCGCCACATTGTGCGCGGCGGCCCGTGCCTGCCGTTCGCCCGCGTTGCTGGCGAACTCATCCAGCGCCCACAGTCCCTCACACGCTGCGCAGCCGCAGAGGGGAGCCTTGGCGCCGGCGAAGCGGTCGGCCAGCGTCTTGCCGAGGAAGAAGTCCATCAGCTCGGCGAACAGCACATGCGGCGACGTCGAAAAGCCCTTGCTGGTCTTGGCCTTCTCGCCCGGGGCGACGATGTGCCGCAGTCGGCTGCCGGCACCGAACGCCGCAAACGTCGCCCCGGCGGCCAGCGCACCGAAGGCCGCAAGGTCGGTGCGCAGCAGTGCCGCGCCCGGAACCTCTTCGATCACCCGCCGCAGGTGGTCGACGGCCCGTGCGTGGCGTGCGAGGGGGTCCATCTGCCCACCCAACATGATCGCCTTCGGCCCCTTCACCAGCCGCAGCCAGGCGATCAGCTGCCGCACCGCGTCCTCCTCCCGCAGCCAGCCCACATCGACCGGAGCCGCGAAGACGACCTGTGCATCGTCCAACGCGGCCACCCGCCGCACCGCCGCCTTCAAAGCATCGGAGTCTTCGGCATGGATGTAGCCGGTCGGCGTGATCGGGGCGGTGACCCCGACCGCCCGCTGCTCGGCCAGTGACACCTCCAGCGGATCGTCGAAGGCGAAACCCTCCGACACGTGGAGGAACGGCCCCTCCTCGCTGGCCGCCTGCACCTCGTATGCGGCCGGATCGACCAGCAGCGGCCCGGTGAACTGCTCCTCCTCGCGCAGCTTTTTGGCCTTCCGCAGCGCGTCCTTCCCACACAGCACCAGCCCGCTGCGGCTCTCATCGAGCTGTCCACGCAGATAGCCGACGCGGCGAGGCGTCACCTGCAGCAGCATGCGTCCCTGCAGAACACCCAGCGCACCGGACAACACCTGCGGTGCGTCGGGAGGCTCCGTCAGGTCGGAGCGCGGACGCGGCAGCGGAGCAGACGGGTCGATCATGTCCTCACCTTCGAAGCGGCTCAGGGGATAACGAGCGGTCGCCTGCCACATACAGGCGCTTGAAGTCCTCGGGCAGCAGGCGGGCGCACGCGGCCGCCTCGTCGAGTGCCAGGCCGCGGTCGGACAACACGGTGTCCACCAGCGCCGGGACGCGCGTGGGCCGCTCCGGCGCCACCTCGACCGGTTCGGCGGTGCGGTAGCCGAGCGCCGACATCTCCACCATCACGGTGCGGTACTGCCATTCGGTGATGGCGTTCAGCGTGAATGCGCGCCGCAGCAGCGCGCTCATCGATACCCGCCAGACGCGCTTGAGCTCAGCCAACCGCGCGAGATCCACACCGTCGGCGAACGCCTGCCGGATGTCGGCTGCGGGCATCAGGAACTCCGCGGCGAAGGCGTCGGCCTGCTTCTCCTGCTCGCTTGACGTGCCGGGTTCGGGATGCATCACCAGGTGCCCGAGCTCGTGCGCGACGCTGAAGCGGCAGCGATCGCCCGGCGCATGGTCGTTGACCAGGATCAGCGGCGCCTGGAGGTCGTCCCACTGGCTGACCGCATCCAGCAGCTCACTGCCGAGACTGCGCATCACGACCAAGCCGCCGGCGTCCTCAATCGCGGCGATCACGTCGGCCACCGGCCCCCGGGGCAGATCCCAGGCGCGGCGCACCTGCCGGGCCGCGTCCTTGGCCGTCGTGAAGTCGTCCAGGAGCACGCGCGAGAAGCGGTGCGGCTCGTCCACCGACGAGGCGGCCTGCGCGAGGCCCGTCACCTGCAGTCGCACCAGGGCGAGTTGGGCGTGAACGCGACGCAGCGCCGACGCTGACAACGAGGCCTTCTTGCGGTGATGGATCAGTCCCACCCCCACCCCGCTCACCTGGGGATCCAGGCACAGCAGTTCTGCCGGGTAGCCCAGGGCGGCGGCGTACAGCTGAAGGCGGTTGTCGGCGACCGCAAGGCGCCCCGACTCTGCACGGCTGACATATCCCTGAGACACCACCGCAGCCCCCGCAGGCGCGGCCTTGGTCATGGCGGCGGCCACGTCAACCTGCGTCATGCCCCGCGACTCGCGCGCGAGCGCGAGCATGCCGGGATGTGCCTGCAGGTCACCGGACGCCATCACACCACACCACCTCGGATCAGACCTCAAAACATTAACACGAAATATTCTGGGGTTGATTCGGCTTTCTGGTGGGCTCCGTCACAGCCAACGGCCCGCTGCCGAAGGCGCGATGAGGCAAACCGGAAACCGCGGATTCGGGCCTGTGAGCGACGGCAGCGTCTGCGCAGCCGACCTGCAGACAGCACGCCGGTGCACGCAGGATGGTCCCGGGACAGCGGCATGATGTGAAGGTCCCCTGCACGCGGGGGAGTTGCGCACTGAATCAAGCCGAGTGCCACGGGCGGGGCGGTGCGCGGTGTGTCGGAAACGAGGAGAGGAACGCGTACGTGAACACGGTACGGGCCCGGGTGTGGCAGTTCCGGGTGGAGGGGCCGATGGTGACCGTCACGCAGGTCGGGCAGGGCGATCTGTCGGTGGGACTGGCCCGGCTCATCCACATCAACGCGCTCGCCTGCGACCACAACCGCGTCCTCGACTACCGGACAAAGCAGCTCGAGGTCCGTCTCCTGGCCAGTTATCTTGATGCTCCCGGGACGGGCGGCCCGCTCCAGGTCGATCACCGGGCGTTCGTGGCGAGCTCGCGGCACATCCGCGGCTTCGTCGCCGAGAGTTCCGGCCTGGGCATGCTGACGGCGGCGAGCGAAGCACTGTTTGCCTGGGACAGCACATCGCATGCGCTGCACAGTTTCGACGCGCTGCCCGGCCGCATGCTGACGGACTATCAGTCCGTGGGTGTCAGACCGGACTTGCTGTTCCATCTGCCCGGCGGCCGGGTCGCGGGGGAGGCCCGGGGCCGACACCGCCGGGCCAAGGCACTCCTGCCGAAGCATCCGCTGGCCGAGCAGAAGAGCCGGCTGCAGGAACTTGCCCTCTGGTCCGCTTCCCACCGCGACCACGCCTACTTCATGAGTTGGGTCTGGATCGGTCGCTCCGGCGTTGCCGTGGACATCTTCCTTCCCCGGGACAAACGCTGGGATGGCGCGCTGGATCCCCAGTGGAAGCGACAGAGCGAAGGCCATCAGTGGCACTTTCCTGTGCGTGAGCAACGGCGTAGACCGCCCGAGCGTCCCTTCGGACAGCCGCCAGCCGATGATCCGGAACCTCTGCTCGACACCTCGCCCGTCACAGACCCACTGCAGACGACGATGTCGCTGCCCGCGGCGGCCCGCGCACAGCCCACGGCCGACCCGCTCTCGCGGACCGGCCGCCTGGTGCAGCGGCTGTACGACACCGCCCCCGAACTCGATGCGGAGCTGGCTGGCATTCCCATGCGCGGCACCTGGGCGCCCGCCGACGCGCTAGGCCCCGCCCAGCACGAGGTACTGCTGGCCGTCCTGGCCGAACAGCCCCCACACCAGGCCGGTGTACGAGAGCGCCTTGCACGGGCCGAAGGCCGCTTCGATGCCTGCCTCGACGGCCGCGTGCTCACCGTCGTGCGCTCCGCAGCCCAGCCGCCACCCGGCTGGCAGGACCTGGAACGGGTGCTGTTGAGCACGGAGTGAAACACCAACGCCGAGGACCCTGGCTGGTAACGGGGTGTGCGCCCGTCGAACGAGGCGGCCCGCGGGCACTGCCCTGTGCGCGCGATGCCTTCATGCCAGTGCTGCAGCAGCGCATCGGTGATGCTCACGACGGTGGACACGCACGCGCCCACTGCACCTGCGCCCCTGGACCAGTCCGCCTGCGTGCGAACGGGCTCATGCGACGCGGACCGGTACCTGGCGTCCGGTCAGCAGCCGAGCCAGTGCATCGGTCTCCTGCTCGGGCAGAGCGATGGCGGCGAGCCGACGGGCGCGGGTGACGGCGACGTACCAGACGCGCAGGACCTCGTCGGTGGCCGGGTCCGCGCTGGCCCAGCGCTGGACACTTCCGGCATCGGGCAGCAACAGCAGGACGCCGTCAGCTTCATCGCCCTTGAGCTGGTGGACGATGTTGGTGCGCATGCCGGTGGCCACCTGCGGGCGGGAGACGGTGGGTTTCCCGGCGGGGCGGCCCTTGCCGCCCTGCGGAGCAGCCCCGGGTGGAGCGGGCCAGGCCTTCATGGCCTGCCACACCTGCGGACCCCATTCCCTGTGGGGCGCGGGCAGGCTGTGCAGGAACGCGAAGGCCGTGCGGTTGACCTGGCCGGCCGAGAGGCGGTGGGCGGCCATGATGCGGTCGGGGCCGCCGGATTGGCCCGGATACCAGTAGCCGAACAGGACGCGCACAGCGATCGCGCAGGCCCGGGTGAGGTCGTCACCGGAGGCGCCCGGGGTGTGGGCGACGGTGCGGGCCCAGGCCAGGCTGGTGATGGCGTTGGTGTTGGGCTTCTCCCGGCTGATGCCCGGCAAGGTGGCGTACTTGTAGGCGGTCACCAGGCAATCCTTGGCCTGGACGGCGTACTCCTCGGCGAGCGTGCGGAAGGCGTCGACGATGCCGACACCGGTCGGGGCGTGCAGGTGACGGCTGCCGGAGGCGGCGAACTGGGTGGGCAGCAGTAGGACGGGGACGTCGTCGTCGCGCACGACGGAGGTGTCCGGCGGGCGCTGCCCCGTGCGCAGGGTGGCCGCCAGTCGGCAGATGACGGGGGAGCTGCGCCAGTTGCCGGTCAGCTGGTGCGGGGTGGGAGACAGCTGCGTGGAGAAGGACCGGAGAGCCTGGGGTTCGGCACCGCGCCAGGCGTAGATGGCCTGGTCCGGGTCGCCGACCAGGACCAGCGGCAGACCGGCGTCGTGCAGCAGTTGGAGGATCGCCAGGTCGGCGGTAGAGCAGTCCTGTGCCTCATCGACGATGACTTCCGCGAACCGGGAGCGCAGCGGGGGCAGCAGAGCGGCGGCGGTCTTGGCGTGGCGCAGGTTCCACAGGGCCAGGACCCGCGCCTCGTGCCCGGTGAAATAGCCCTGGGCGCACCACGACTTGCGGGTCTCGAAGATCTTCTCCTCCCACGCCGTGCGGCTGTAGGAGCTGGCCTCGATGAGCTGGCGAGTGTCGTAGTCGAGATTGTCCCACGCAACCGTCGCACGCGCCGGGTTGTGCGAGGGGTCCAGGACCATGGGGAAGCGGTGCAGGGAGATCTCCCGGTCCATGCCCTCCACCGGGGCCTTGACGCTCGCCCAGGACTCCAGCAGACGGGGCACCGGATCGGCTGCCCGCAGCGGCTTGACCAGGAACTCCCACAAAAACGAGTCGAGCGTGCCGATGAAGTGCGGCGCCTGGACCAGGTCCGCGCGGCCCGCCTGGCGGCAACGGCGGGTCATCTGGTCCCGCGCCACCCGTGTGAACGAAATCAGGGCCCGCCCCTGCCGCAGCCGCCGCCTAGGCGACTGCAGATGCCGGCTGGTGATGACATGCGTCTTGCCCGCGCCCGGGCAAGCAGGCACGAAGGCAGGCGCGGCCACAGCCACGGCGGCTTGCTGCTGCGCCTCTGCGGCGGCCCGCACCGCCGTCGTCTGCTCGGCGGCGGTCACGGCGCGCCCACCGCGGGGGTGCCGGCGTCAGAGGCGGTGATGAAACGGATGGCGTCCGCGAGATAGGCGGGCACGGTGAACGCCACGGTCGGGTCGGCCAGCACGTCGGCCAGCTCCTGGGCGAACCGCCCCTTGGAGATCTTGGTCCCCTTCGCGAGCTCTCCGTCGGTGCCGATAACGGTCCGGCTGGTCTTGGTGACGAACAGCTCCCCGAACGCCACGGCGGGTTCCGCCGCCGTAACGACCTGCTCCCAGCGATCCTCCGAGCGTGGCGCGCAGCGCAGGAATGCCGCCCGCAAGGCAGGGACATTGCCGGCCGACCACAGAGCCGGCTCCAGCGTCCGAGGCGCCGCGGCCAGATGCAGCACGCCGGGAGATGCCCAGCGCAGCGGAAGCTCCCGCAGCGACTGAAGCCGGGCCGGTTCCGGCTCTCCGGGCGCCACATCCGTGTCGGTGATCAGTGCCACCCGCCGTCCCAGACAGATGCCGTCCACGGGCGCCAGCAGCACCCGCAGGTAGACCTCGAACCCGACACCGTCCACGATCACCCGCGTGGTGCCGAAGAACCGTTCCAACGCCTCGAACGCCTCCCGGGCCGCCTGCGGGCCGGCGTCCTGTCCGGCGGCAAGGACACGCTCGGCCAGAGCCGGCAGCAGCAACAGCTCGGAAATGCCCTCGACCAGGATCGCCCGCGAGGAGAACAGCAGGGCACTTTTGGTGGCATCCAGGTAGCGGTCCAGGTGGCGCACCCGGTCCGGGCTCAGATGCAGGCGGGGGATGGGCAGAGACCTGGCCTGCCAGCCATCCGACAGCCCGCTTGGGCAGCGCGCCATGACCACCAGGTCCTCCACACTGGCCGCGGCCGACAGGACGGGGGAGTGCGTGGTGACCACCACCTGCAGATGCCCGGCCGGCCGGGCCGGGTCACTCAGAGGGCGTCGGCGCGAGGCCCCCGCCTGCTGTTGCAGATAGCGCAGCAGCAGGGTCTGCAGCTGCGGATGCAGGTGTGCTTCCGGCTCCTCGACCAGCAGCACGGTCAGGTCGGCCTCGGCCGCCGCGTCCAGCTCCGCCATCACTGTGGCGATGAACAGGGTGTTGGCGTAGCCCAGTCCCGAGGCCGACAGCGGAAAAGGCTGGGCGGAGGCATCACCCAACAGCACACGCAGCGACCGGGCGATCGACGCGAACGTGGGCTCGGCCAGGGCCAGTTCACTCATCTGGGGATGCGCGCCGACGGTCAGGTCCAGCAGCGGCTCGTTGATTTTCTCGCTGACCCTGGCCACATCCGGGTCCGCGGCCACCTTCTTCAGCTCGGTGCCGATCCGTTCCACGAAGGCATCGACCTTCTCGTCGTCGCCCAGCAGACCGCGAAGGATCATCCGCACCCGGTCACCACCGGCCGAGGCCAACTCCCGCTCCGCATCACGCAGCGCCGGCAGGTAGACATGCCGCACACCGCCCCGCGCGGGAGGCTCGCCCGTGACCGGAAGACCCGCACCCTGGGCCCACACGGTGCTGCCGCGCCGCTCGCCCGTCTGCGGCGGTGTCCAGGACACCTGCCACCGCGCGGTACGGGTGTCAGGAGATCCCTCGGGCAGCAGCGCCTCCAGATAGGCGCCGCTCTGCTGCGGACCTATGCCGGCAACGTCCAGCTGCAGGCTGGGGCCGCCCAGTTCGACGGCCGGCTTAAGCACGTCGGCTTCCTCGAAATAGCGCACCCGGCGCCCGTCCAGGGGATCCGTGAGCAGGCGCATCGCATCGATCACGCTGGACTTGCCCGCGTTGTTCTCCCCGACAAGGACCGTCACTTCCGGCCGCAGCGGAATCTGTACCCGCTCGCAGGAGCGGAATCTCTCCACCAGCACCTCGGACACGTACACCGCTCGCCCCCCATCCCTGACACGCCACCTCGAGCGATGATGATCAGCAGATGATGGTAGGCGGAGTATGCGCCGACCTGGGTGGTGTACGCAGAATTCGGCGGGGTGAATGCGCTCACCGAGCTCCGACACTCGAGCGCGTAGTGCTACAGACGGCGTGGGATAGGAGTACTAGTCCCTCACACGGACGACGGTTCGATGCAACCGCGATGGCTTGTCGCGGAGTTGGCCGAGCAGCCCCCCCGGCCGGGAGGTATCGCCGGGCGGATCAAGCGCAAGGATGCGATTCAAGGGCTGATCGAATGTGGCAAGCATGGTGGTTTGTAAGGGAGCCCGGGGACGCGTTGCTGCCATTGGGTGCGCCTCAGTGTGTTCCTGGTGACCTCGCAGATCCGGTCGATCGCCTGTCCGGTGTCCAGGCCCCACAATCGCAGCGCGAAGTCCTCTCCGCCGCTTGCGAGCAGTTTTCCGTCCGCGCTGAACGCCACGGCATCGACGCTGTAGGTGTGACCGAAGAGTTGCCCCAGCGATGTGGGGCGAGTGCGCCGGCCCATGTCCCACAGCCATACGCTGCCGTCCCCTCCACCGGCGGCCAGCGTCCGCCCGTGCTGGCCGAACGCCAGCGAGCCAACGGATTCGGGACCGGCCAGTGGCTTCCCGAGCGGTTTGGCGTGTGCCCGGTCCGTGAGGTCCCACAGCCGTACGGACGGACCGCTTCCGCCGCTCGCCAGCGTTCGCCCGTCGGAGCTGAACGCCAGAGCTCCAACGGAGTCGGGGCTCGTTAGAGGCTTTCCGAGTGGTTTGGCGTGCGCCCGGTCGGTGAGGTCCCACAGCTGAACGGCTACGTCCCGGGTACTGGCGAGCGTGCGCCCGTCTGGGCTGAGCGCCAGTGCGGAAATGTCCTCGCCGCCCGTCGGCAACCGCCCCAGCAGTCTGCCGTGTGCGCGGTCGGAGATGTCCCACAGCCATATGTGGGCGTCGTCCCCTGCTCCGGCCAGCATGCGTCCGTCTGGGCTGAACACCACCGACATGACCCAGCCCTGGCTCTTGAACTCCTGGCTCAGGGGGTGGCCGAGCAGTTTCGGATGACCCCGGTCGGCCACGTCCCACAGCAGTATGGCGTCGGTTTCCCCCGCCGCGGCCAGCGTCCGTCCGTCCGGGCTGAACGCCACGGAGTAGAAGGCGAAGTCGTCCGCGTTGTCCGGGGTGACGGGTTCGGCAGGGTGCAGCGGCACGCCGAGTGGCACAGGCCGGGCCGGATCGGTCAGATCCCACAGGCGTACGGTCTGATCCTCGTAGCTCCCGGCGCTGGCGAGCGTATGCCCGTCTGGGCTGAAGGCCACCGCACTGACATTGCCGGTATGGGCAGTGACCAGGGTGTTGGGGAGGGACCACAGCATCACGGTCCGGTCGTCCCCGCCGGTGATCAGAGTGTCACCCCGAGGGCTGAACGCGGCCGCGGTGACGAGGGCGTGGGAACCGAGGGGTGCCCCCAGCGGCCCGGCCCTGTTCGGATCGGTCACGTTCCACAGCCGTACGGTGTTGTCGTTTCCGGCGCTGGCCAGGGTGTGGCCGTCCGGGCTGAACGCCAGCGCGCTGATGGAGGCGGAGTGTCCGGCCAGCGCGCGGCCGCTTCGTCGGACGGGATGGCTGCGGTCGGTTATGTTCCACAGCTGCGGCGACGCGTCGGCGCCGATCGCCAGGGTGTGCCCGTCCGGGCTGAAGGCCAGCGCCCACAGTCGATCCGCGCGCCCGATCGCCTGCCCCAGCGGTGTGGGGCGACTGGGGACAGTGACGTCCCAGAGCCGCACGCCCATTTTCTCGCCTGTCGGGCCGACTCCGCCGGCGCCGGCCAAGGTCCGCCCGTCCGGGCTGAAGACCACCGTGTCGACGGTGCTGGTGAAGTTCCCCAAGGCACGGCCGAGTGGCGTGGGCCGGGCGGGGTCGGTCACGTTCCACAGCATGACCCCGTCATCCGTCGCGCCGGCGAGAGTGTGGCCGTCCGGACTGAGAACCACAGCGAGGACGCGGTTGTACAGGCCGGCGTCGATGGCACCGAGCGGTGCGGGGCGGGCGGGGTCGGTCATATTCCACAGCCGCACGTCTTTTGTACCCCGCGCGCGGTTGTCCGCCTGCACCGCGACGGCTAGCGTCCGCGCGTCCGGGCTCAGCGCCACGGAATTGGCCGGATCCTCCTTCGTGATGGGCTTGCCAAGCAGCACGGGCCGGGCCGGGTCGGACACGTTCCACAGCCGCACGTCCCGACCCGCGCTGGCCAGGATGCGTCCGTCCTTGCTGTACGACACCGAAGTGACCGGGCCAGTGTGGCCGGTCAGCGGGATGGACAGGGGGGTGTTCGCGTCGGTGATCAGGCGCCCGTACAACTCTTCTGCCGACGGCTTCATCCAGTGGGCCGCCACGTCGAGTTGGGCAGCCAGCGAGGCCTGTGAACCGCGGAGCCGCTCGGCCTCCGCCGAGACCTGGTTGAAGCGTGCAGAGTCCCGCTCGGAGCGCGCGGTAGAACGCTGCTGGAAGGCAAAGCCGGCGGCCGAGAAGGCGATCAGCGCCAGCGCGGACAGTACGGCGATGATGGTACGGCGCAGCTGTACGGACCGGACCGCGGCTCGGGTCGAGGCGGTGAGGAAGACGGCAGCGGTGGGGCTGGGCCGATCCTGAGGCCGAGCACGCTCGGCCCAGCTGCGGGCGGTCTGCAGCCGCTGCCCCCGGTAGAGCATCCCGCTGTCCCGGCGGGCGCGCTCCCAGTCGGCTGCAGCCTCTTCCAGTTCCTGGTGGACTATGTGTCCGGCCCGGTCGGTGTCGATCCACTCACGCAACCGGGGCCACGCCTGCAGCAGAGCCTCGTGTGTGATCTCCACCGACTCCTGGTCCCGGGTCAACAGCCGCCCCTGCGTGAACGTGTCGATGACCCGTGACGCCCCGCCGTCCGTCCCCACATCGGCGTTGGGCAGGCGCCGACGGGTGTCGTCGCTGCTCTCGCCGATCTTGACCAGCCGGAGAAAGAGCGCCCGCGCGGCCTCCTGCCCGGCCGGATCGAGGCGGGTGAACAGCTGTTCCGCCGTCAGCGCGACAGCATGATGGATACCGCCGATGGCCCGGTAGCCATCCACCGTCAGCAGATGTCCGTGCCGCTGCTGCCAGGTGGCGCGCAGCGCGTGCGCAAGCAGCGGCAGCCGCCCCGCCTCGTAGTCGCCCCCCTCGTAACGCCCGCCGAGTGAGCGTCTATTGCCAGCGTATGTTCCGAGATCGCGCAGCATCACCTCAATCAACCCGGGTTCGACCTCAAGCCCTGCGGCCCTGGCCGGAAAGAGAATGGCCTCCCGAAGTTCGGGCTCTGTCATGGGCCCGACCACCAGTTGGGCAGACTGCAACGCGGCCCGCAGCTCGGGGTAGTTGGCGCACGGTGTATAGAAGTCCGAACGCAGTCCGTAGACCACCAAGTCGCCCGGGCTCCTGCCATCAGAATCCGGAGACGCGAGGCCGCCCAGCAGTTCGACGAATTCGCGTCGCTCCCGTGCGTCCGCGCACAGCGTGAACAGTTCCTCCAACTGGTCGACGACCAGCACCAGCCGGGACCCCGGCGGCAACAACGTGGTCCGTAACTGCCCGACTGCCGCCTCAGGGCCGGCTGCCAGCGCCCAGGCGACCGCCTGTGGTGCGGCGCCGGTCACTTCGACGAGCCGGGCGGCAAGTGCCGCCATCGGGTGCGCGGTGGGGGTGAGCAGCACCCTGGGCCAGCCGCCGGAGCCAGCGACCGGCAGGGCACCGCGGGCCAGGGCGGGCAGCAGCCCGGCCTGAAGCAACGACGATTTGCCCGCACCTGACGGGGCGACCACCACCAACGGTCCGCCGATACGCAGCCGTTCATCGAGCCGTACCAGCAGATCGGCAGTCAGCGAGTCCCGCCCGAAGAACCAGTGAGCCTGTGCTGCGCCAAACGCAGCCAACCCCGGATACGGGCACTCCCCGGGCAGCGTGTCCCCGACCGCTCGCCTGGCGCTGCGTACACCGTCCTCATAATGCAGATGCAGATCTCGTCCCACGATCTGCTGATCCCGCCCGGCCTGGTAGATCCGCGCGCTGTCCGAGGCTCGGGCCTCGAATTGTCTCTCACCGCCGGGCGGCGAGTTCTCGGGCGCGCTCATCCCTCGGTGATGTGCTGGTCCCGCCCGGCCTGGTACACCCGGCCGCTGCCGTGGGCCTCTGCCTTCATGACCAGGAAGCCCACCTGGGACCGCTCGTCGGGGGCGAGTAACGGCGTGAGCCGCGTGTCCAGCAGGTTCCTCAGCTCGTCGGCAACTGCCGGGTCTGCCCGCAGCAGTGCCTGCAGCCGCAACTGCCAGTCCGCGGCCAGGGCTTGTTCCGTCTCGAGCTCACCCGCCCCTCGCGCCGACAGCAACTGCGCACGGGTTTCGGCCAGTTCCGCGTCGACCGCGTCAGCCTGCTCCGGGCGCACGCGGCGCCACAGGGCAGTGACCGCCGTACGGGCGCCCTGCCAAGCATCGTTGGCCATGGCCCCTACCAGGGCGGTCCCGGCCGCGAGTGCAATCGGATCCATGACGCATCCCCCTTACGTCCAAAACACACGCTACAGGCGGCGATGAGGAAAAGGCATCCTTTGCGCCGAAAATGCCCCCCAACGCGCCATTGATCGCGGGAAGTTCGGACCCGCCAGGAACGGGGCCACAAGCAGGCCCTCGTGCCGAGCAACTCGAAGACGCCTAGCCAACTCAGTCGGCGGTGCGGTGTCTCGGTACGGAGATGCAAGACTAGGGCGTTTCTGATGGCTCTTGCTGGAGTGGGTGGATCAGCCATGGAGCCGGGCAGGCGCGTCTTATGGTGCGGCGACATGAACTGACGGACGCGCAGTGGCAGAAGATCGAGCCGTTACTGCCCGCCAACGGCATGCCCGGCGGCCAGTGGGCCGATCACCGTACAGTGATCAACGGGGTGCTGTTCAGGGCCCGCCACCTCCTGCCCGGGCCCATCAGCACGCGGCCGGAGCCCGGCACCGGCCACCGCGCGACTTCCCGCAAAAGGGGGCGGGGCACGCGTGGAAGCCGATGGACGGGAGGCGCTGGGACGCTCACGGGGCGGACTGACCAGCAAGATTCACTTGCTCTCCGACGACCGGGCCCGGCCGCTGACCTGGCAGACCTCCCCGGGGCAGAGAGGTGACAGCCCCATATTCATCCCCGTGCTGGACGGCTTACGGATCCCGCGCCGCGGACCCGGCCGGCCGCGTCGCCGTCCCGATCGTGTCCGCGACGACAAGGCCTACTCCAGCCGCGACAACCGCGCCTATCTGCGGCGGCGGGGAATCAAGGCGACCATCGCCCAGCCCGATGACCAGCGGGCCAAGCGCAGGCGCAGGGCCCAGCCGGCGGGCGCCCACCGGCCTTCGACAAGACCCAGTACCGCCGCCGCAGTGCCGTCGAGCGGTGCGTGAGCAAGTGAAAGCAGTACCGCGCTGTCGCCACGCGCTACGACAAACGCGACTACATCTTCAATGGCACCCTGACCATCACCGCGACCCCGTCATCTGGCTCCGCGACACAGTCCAAGAGCCATCAGAAACGCCCTAGTCCTCGTGAGGGCTACGTGGTGTCCTCGGCCCAGAGAGACGGGAGCTTGCAGATACCCGAGACAGCAAGCAAGGGTGCCGTGGGGTCCCGGGAGGTCAGATCTCGTCATCGTCGGGATCGGTGAGGAGCCCCAGTTCTGGATCGTAGAGCAGCGGGGAGCGCACATAGCCGTTGTGGAACTGCCAGCCCTGGCGAAGCACCGCCCTGACCGGCGCGAACGCGAGGTTGCCGACCCTCGTTCCGGCGCCGAGCGTGGGAACGGCGGTCTGCCTGGGCTCAAGGTAAGGGATCTCCACGATCAAGCGGTGCCCGAGACCCGGCAGATAGACGTGCCACGGCGCCAACTGTGCTGGCAGGTACCCCGGGTAGGGCCGCTCCTCGGTGACCTTTCCATCCAGCTGAAGCTGGCGGCGCAGGATCTGCGCCAGCCCCGGCCGGTCGCTGCTGCTGGCCGGGATCACACGGTGCACCGCCCGGGATTCCACACCCGTGCGGCGCAGATGCCCGCGGATGTCCTGGCTGGGGGCCACGGATTCGCGGTACACCAGCAGACCACAGGAGATCGCCATCCACGTAAACAGCAGGGCCCGGAACTGCAGGTGCTCCGGCAGAGCGGGGTCATCGGCCTGCGACGGCCAGAAGTCGGGCTCGGCGTAGGCTTCTTCGTGGAAGGTCAGCCCTCCGTGGATCATCAGCATGGTCGGCTCGGCGATGCCGGCGCGCACACAGGCTGCCGTATCCGTCCACCAGGACCACCAGGTGCCGCCCTCATAGGCAGGCCCCCAGGAGACGGCCCGCAGCACAACACCCCTCTCGATGCGTACCGGTGGCTCTTCCCACACCATCAGTCCGGAGGGTGAGGGCACAATGCTGGCGATCTGGGCGATGCACGGGATGCCTTTCAGCCCCGCGACGCTCTCGGCGGCTTCCCGCGTGATGTAGAACAGGTCCGCTTTGCGTAGCCGGCGCCTTTCCGCGTTGGCCAGGGCGGCCGCCTGATCCTGCACCCGCTCAAGCGCCGCCACGGCGGGCGGCATCAAGAACGTCACTCCCTCCTGCTGCAGCGCCTCCGTCCACACCTGGGGCGCGTTGTAGTGAAGGAAGTCCAGTGCCTGCAGCCACAGGGCATGCACGTCCTGGATGCCAGTCCGGTCCACGCTCATAGCTGGCTCGATCCTCCAGAGGATGCGGACGGAAACGTCGCTGGCGCGGGGGCGGTTGTGGCCTGTGCCGCCTGGTGCTCGCGGGCGTGGTCAGTGGTCGGGCAAGATCTCTTCCCGCCCGATGCGGATGGCCTCCAGGTGCTTGAGGGTGATGTCCTCGGTGCCGTCGAGGATCCCTGCGACGGCGGCGCCGCAGATGAGCTGGGACAGGTAGAGGAAGTAGCCGCCGGTCCGTGCGTGCAGATACTTGGCGTGCTGGGTGAGAACGTCCTTGCTCAGCTTGCGCATGCGCAGGTTCTTCTCGTAGCCCTTGAGCACCGAGATGAAGGGTCCCTGGTCGTCGCCGCTGTAGGGCAGCGGGTCCACCCAGGTGACCGGCAGCAGGCTGCGCAGGTTCTGCTCCTTGGCCACGGCCGCCCTCAGCGTGTTGGCGTCCTCGGGGTGCAGACGCTTGTAGGAGGTCCACAGCGCCTCGTCGCGGCGGTCGCAGCCTTTGCGGGCGGCGTGGACGATGTCGGTTGCCCCGGTGCCGCAGAAGATGGTGGTGATGCCCAGCCGGCTGCGCAGAAAGTCGAAGTAGTGCAGGACCGGGCCGAGTTGGCTGGGGGAGACCCGCTGGATGTCGTCGACCAGCAGCAGGCGGGTCTTCTTCCGCTCCATGACCGTGCGCACGGGCAGGGACAGGTCGGGGACACGACGCAGCTGACGGGCTTCCGCCTCGTTCTTGGGCTCAGGGGTCAGGGCAAGGAAGGAAGCGATCTCCCATATCCAGTTGAGTTCGTTCTCCGGGTCGTGCGGGACCGTGATGTGCACGACCGGGATCCGGTCGCTGAAGTGTTTTTCGACCCTGCGCTGCAACTCCCGGCCGATGAGCCGCAGCAGGTACGTCTTGCCGGTGCCGGCCGGGCCGTCGATCACCATGTCCAGCAGGCCCTCGTACCGGTTGCCGTTGACGCCGAAGGTTCCTCGGGATCGCAGCAGACACTCCTCAAGGAACGTGGTCTCGATCATCAGCAGATGGCGGTGGTAGTCCACCCGCGGGTCGTCCTCGTCGACCTCCACGTCCGCGGGTGCGCAGTCCAGCAGGTCGGGCGGCTTGAACTCGGTGCGCACATACCGGTCCCAGCCTTCCCAGGAGAAGATCCATGCGGGCAGGGGCGGTGCGGTACGCACCAAGCGGGCGATCTCGGCCCGGGCATCGGATCCGGCGGGCACGGTGATCTTCATCAGCTCTCCTCGGCAGGTGATGCGAGATGCGGGGTCATGCGGGCGCAGCGGTGCCGGCCGGTGGCGGGCCGTCCTCGCTGCTGGCCGGGGCCCAGGTGGGCAGGGTGTAGCGGCCGTTGTCGAGATCCCGGGCCGGCACGGGCAGCGAGGGGGCGGCGGGAACGGTGTCGGGGTCCAGCGGTGTGGCCGGCACCCCGGAGTCGGATGTGTCGCCGGTCTCCAGGCGGATCACGCCGCGGAACGGCAGGCGGGGCTCGGCCGCCTGCTGGGCGGTCGGCCCGCGGCGGGTGCGGCGGTGACGCTCCTTCACGGCCAGGGTGATGGCCACCTCGTCCTCGCGGCTGCCTCCGCCGAGCACGTGTTCCTCGGCGGCGTCCTGCCAGTGGTAGTGCGTCCAGGGCAGGTCGGCCAGCATGTGCCGGTAGAGGAACTCCACCGGGATCCACCTGCCGGCCAGCCGGTGGTCGTACAGCCAGGCGACGTCGGGATAGTAGGGGTTGTAGCGGGCCTCCCACCGGCCGTTCACGTGCGCGAGCCCGGAATCGAGGCCCTCCAGGTCCCGCAGCCGCCCATCGGGGCGGCGGTAGGTGCGGTTCTCGATCTGTACGCCCTTGTCGGTGACCGTGACCCAGGCCGGCACCAGCAGCTTCCGGTTGTCCTCGGCCGTCAGCTGCCGGGGCCGGTAGCCGTAACTCGCCACCAGCCGGTCGTACATCTGGTTCGGGGACAGCACCATCCCCGGATACAGGGGGCTGCGCAGCCCCTCGTGCGGCTGCTGCTGGTAGTCGAGCGCCACCCACTCCTCGGCTATGGCCTGCATTTGGTTGAGGCTGAACAGGCGCTGGCGTTCGACCCCGTAGCCGCGCTGCTCGAAGCTGCGGCCCGTCCAGCCCTTCACATACTGGGCGCAGGTGTCGGCGAAGCCGTGGAAGAAGGCCTCGGCCAGCGGCTTGTCGGTGGGCGTGTCCTTGCGGGCGTATTCGATGCTGATGCCCAGGAAGCTGCACACCATCTTGAAGTGGTCGCTCAGATACGGGCTGCCCTGGTCGATGACGATGGTCCGCGGATGGATGACCGGGCGGGCCGCGACGGCCCCGGCGAAGCGGGCGTCGGCCGCACACAGCTGGCCGTAGGGCAGGGCCGAGTTGCGGGCAGCGGTCAGCGGGTCCCAGCCGGGCCGCATGGGCAGCGGGGCGAAGCACTGTGCCAGCAGCAGCACCAGATCGAATGCCTTGGTGGCGCGGCCGCCGATGCGCCTGCCGGGCGGCCCCTCCCCGGTCACCACGGGAACGATCATGAGGGCCATGCAGGAGCGGGAAGCGACATCGATCGCGGCGGTCAGCTCGGCCGAGACGGCACGGCCGTCATCCCCGATCACCTTGATCTTCAGCGGGGAGGTGTCGATCTGCACCAGCTGGCCCGGCCGCAGCGCCACCTGCGGCGTGTACGGGCGCGGCGGCTTGCTGTCCTGGCGCGCGCGCCGGCGGGTGGTCTTCTTCAACTGCTCGGTCAGCCCGAGCTCCCGCATCCGCGTGTAGAACGTCGATCGGGGCAGCAGCAGCCGCTCCGCCTCCCGGGGATCCTTCAACTCCCGGCGATAGCGCTGATGGACGAGCGCCTCGACGTCCTCGTACACGCGGTTGACCCGGCCGCCGGACTCGCGTGCATGGCGGGCGGTGACCTCGTGCATCAGCGCGATGACCCGCTTGTCGGTGCGGCCGCCCGGGTCCGGGGTGCGGGTCTTGCGGCCGTCGTACAGCAGCACCAGCGGATTCTCGTCGGCGTCCTTCCAGGCACGGCGCCGGTCATCCAGCACCCGCGCACTGAACTCGAAGCCAGCGGCGGCGAGTTCGGCCGACTTGGTCTGGCAGCGCTGTTTGAAGGTGGTGGTGTCCGGGTCGTAGCCGGGACGGGCGGTTGTGCAGCCGGGCCGCAGCCCGGTCTGGAGCTCCTTCATGTGCTCGTGCCACCACAGAGCCTTCTTACGCTCGGCGGGGGTGACACCCTCCAGCAGCTCGCCCAGCGCCGGCAGGCGCTTGCGCGCCACGGCCTGCCCGCCCGCGTCGAGGACGGCGAAGTCCGGGGCGCTTTCCACCTCCCGCCACAGCGTGTCCACCGGAGCCTCGCCACCCGACTGCGGCCGCAGGGTGATCTGCCGCCCCTTGAAGGCACTGACCTCCCACAGCGCGCCGCGCCAGCGCACCAGATCCCCCAAGCAGACCCGGTCGGTCTCGAACCAGCCCGACACCGCGCCCGTCATCGCCGCCCCCTCGCCACCCAGACCGGGGAGAAGGGCAGCAGCGGCCGGCCCCAGTCGAAGTCCAGGAGACGGCGCCAGATCAGCCGGTACACATGGTCGCGGCCGAGGCACTCGGGCACACCGCTGGCCAGCACGCCCTCGTTCAGCGGCCGCGGCCGCTGAAACGCGGCCAGCAGAGCCCGCTCCTGCGCCTGATCGCAGACCGCAGGCTGCCGGTAGTCCGCCACCAGCAGCAGATTCTCCCGCCGCACCCCGTGCGGCACCGTGCGCAGGCACACGCTCCAGCCGGCCCGAGCGGCGACCTCACGCAGCGCGGCCAGACGTTCGCGCCACTGCGGGCCCATCCGGTGCGGAGCGAGCACCACGGCCTGGCGTTGCTGGTCACGGTTCAGGGCGATGAAGTCAGGCCGCCACCGGTGCCGGATGCGGCCCTCCTCCCAGTGCAGTTCGACCGGCTCCCCGGCGAACCGGCTGACGGCGGGATCGAAGTCCAGCTCGGCGGCCACATACGAGCGCCGCTTGGACCCGCACACCACCAGCGTGCCCGTCGTCGCTGACCACCAGTCGCAGAGCTTGCCCTGCCGGCCGTGGTGGGCGACCGGGTCCGTGGGGGGCTGGCGCTCCTCCAGTGCCACCCCCCACAGGGCCTCCGGCGCCACACACGCCAAACTCCCAACATCGTTGAGATGCCACGCCTTCACATCGCGCATCCGGGCCCTCCCTCCGCGTCTGCCGGCCGGAGCCCGTCACCCGAACCGGGACGTGCGGCCAGCCTGGCTGTCTGCCGCACGCAGCAGTCAGCACACCGAAGAGGTCATCACTCGAACGGGTGACAGCCTCTTGACGGGCCCGCAGGTTTCGCGTCGGAATCAACTCGCCTGCCTGGTAGGCGAGTTGCCCAAGGTGTCACAGCATGCAGGAGCGCTCGGGCAGCGAACCGGACGGCTCGGCGAGCCGGCTGTGCCCCACGGCCAGCACTCGCCGACGCCGACGCCGAAGGTGCCGGCCGTTGTCTGGCGCGAAGGGGCTCGCAGCGGGCCGGGCATGGTGATCCAGCCACTGGACCAGCTCGCCCAGGCCCTCACTGCCCTCCAGCCCCCAACCGTCCATTAGCTGCTGCACCTGCTCCACCCACACTGCCCGCGCAGCCCGCGAACGCGCGCCTTCCTGCTCGTAGCGCAGCATCTCCCACGCCAACTGGACGGCCTCCGGATAGATCACCAGCGGTCCCGTGCGCAACTCGCGCGCCTCCAGGCCCACCCGCCAGGCCCGCTGCGTCCAGCTCCACACGTCGCCGCCCATCCGTGCCCACCAGCACGCCACCACCTGGAAACCGTCGGCGAACAACTCCGCTCCCGCCGCACCGAAACGGCGCTCCAGCCGCAGCCGGTCGGCGTGCGCACGCACCACCTCCGGCAGCCCTTCCAGCGGCACCACGTACGGTCCCTGACCGCGATGATTGTCGGTGAACCGCCGGTGGCGCAGGCATACCCGCCACTGATCCGGCCACAGCAGCCACGCCGCCTCATCCACGCCCCGGGCACCGGCACACAGATCGCAGCAGCGCACCACATACCCCGTCTCTTCCCGGACCTTGAACGGCCACTGCCAGCAGGCCGGATCATCTCCCGACAGCAGAAAACGATCTTGGAGGCTGGTCAAGGCCAGCTGCAACTGGTGAGGCGTCCGGCCGGACAGCACCGCCAAGTTGTCCAGTGCTTCCCGGTTGACGTACAGCTCCGCCAGCGACGGAAGCCGGGGATTGACCGGCTGGCGGCCCGTACCCACCCGGTCCAAAAACATCCCCAACTCCAGGCCGTGCGCATGCGCCAGGCGATTGGCGAACGACCCGGTCGACTCGCCAGCCAGGCGAGGCACGGAGTCATTCAGCCGCCGCTGCGGCCCCCATACGGCCGCCCTGTCTGCCATCACAACTCCCGCGTCACCGGCGCCTCGGCCCGGCCGCACTCCCGCGACGGCCAGGCTCAGGACGCGACGAAACTTCCGTATCCCAGTCCCGACCGTGCATGAGCACAAGCCCCCGTCACCCGTTCGAGTGAAGCGCGGGCGTCTGTGCATCGCAGGCAGCCACGCCCCCCTTCCACCCTCGAAACGGATCCTGACTGCCTTGCACAGCCCGAAAGGAGCACGGTCATGGCCCAGTTACCCCCGTTGCGCACCCCGCTGCGACCCTTCCAGCAGCAGGCGGTCGACAACTGCATCACCGAATTCGTCCTCGGCGCCCCCCGCGCCCGCATCGACGCCCCCTGCGCCAGCGGCAAGACCCTCATCGCCCTGCACATCGTCAACCACATGGCGCCCACAGGCACCTCCGTCACCATCGTGCCGACCCTGGAACTGCTCGAGCAGACCGCCCTCTACTGGCATAAAGAAGGCCGCCCCGGCCGCTACCTGGCCCTGTCCGGAGACCAGTACCTGCCCAGGAACCCGGCCCTGCGCGGCATCCTGACCGCCGTCACCGATTCCGCCACACTGGCCGCCGAGACATCCCAGGCCGACGGCCCGGTCAACGTCTTCGCCACCTACCACTCGCTGGGAAAGATCGCCGAAGCCCACCGGCTGTTCCACACGCCGCCATGGGACATCCTCGTCTGCGACGAGGCCCACCGCTCGGCAGGCAACCTCCACAAGCCCTGGGCCCAACTGCTGGACGGCCACCGGATCTTCGCCCACCACCGGCTCTTCACCACCGCCACCCCCCGCAACTTCCAGCCCATCCCGGGCCAGGACCTCCCCGTTGACATCGAGGTCGCCTCAATGGACGACCTCAACCTCTACGGCCCGGTCGTCTTCCGCCTCTCCATGGCCGATGCCATCGACCAGGGCCTGCTCGCCGACTACCGCATCGTCGCCGTCGACGTGGACGACGCCGACGTGCGCGCCATCCTCAACCGCAACCCGATGCTCGCCGCCGACACCGAAGGCCTGCGCGTGGCGGCCGCCCAGGTCGCCCTGCTGCGCGCCATGCACGAACACGACCTACGGCGCGTCCTCGTCTTCTGCCCCCGCATCAAGGTCGCCGAGGTCTTCGCCGAAACCCTTCCGGAAACGGCCGCCCTGATGCCCAAGCGGATGCAGGGCCCGCTCCAAGTCGGCACCGTCAACAGCGCACAGAGCCGCTACGAGCGGCTCACCGCCGTCAACGCCTTCAAAGAAGCGTCCCTGACCTCCAGCGACAAGAAGCCGCTGCGGGCCGTCCTGACCAACTGCGCGATCTTCACCGAAGGCGTCGACGTCCCCGCCATCGACGCCGTACTGTTCACCAGCCCCAAGACCAGCACCTATCAGATCGTCCAGGCCGTCGGCCGCGCCCTGCGCCCGCTGCCCGGCCAGGCCAAGGTCGCCCACATCATCGTCCCCATCTACAAGGCCCCCGACCAGGACCTCGCCGATGCCGCCAAAGGCACCCCTTTCAACACCCTCTACCAGGTCCTGTTCGCCCTCTCGCTCTACGACGAGCACGTCTTCCACCGCGTCTACGCCCTGGGCCACTCCATCAGCAACCCCCTGCACCCCGCCGCCCTCCCCGAACGCGCCGACGAACTCATCCCTCTGCTCAACCTGTACGCCGAAGACCCCCACAACAGCGTCTGGGAACTCGGCCTGGAAAGCGCCCGGCGCTACCGCGAAAAGCACGGCCACCTCAAAGTGCCCAGCACCTACTGCGGCCCCGACCGCTTCTACCTCGGGTGGTGGCTGGGCAACCAGCGGTCCCTGCGCATGAACCACGGCCTCAAACCCGAACGCATCGAGGCTCTCGACGCCCTGGACATGATCTGGGAACACCCCCGCAGCAGCATCGAACACCGTTTGAACATCGCCCGTGCCTACCACGCCCAGCACGGCCACCTCGTGCCCGTCCGCGAGGAACGCTTCGGCGGCACCGGCATCGGCCGTTGGATGAGCGGCTTCCGCACGAAGGCCCGCCGGGGCCAACTGCCCGACTGCTACCAGCGCGCCCTCAACGACATCAACCCCTGGTGGAACGCCGGCTGGGACGATGACGGGCGCTGGCGGCGCAGCTACGCACGCGCCCTCGCCGCCGCCCGCCGCGGCGAACTCACCTTTCCCGACCTCGCCCCCGACCAGGACGACTCACCGCTGGAGTCCTGGCTCGATGAACAACTACGGGCCCTGCCCAGCCTCAGCCGCGACCAGCACAATCTCCTCGGGGCACTGCCACTGCACCACCCCCTCGCCCTGCTGCTGCGACCGCCCCGCAGCCAGAGCGAACGCGCCTTCGCCCACGGCCTGCGCTACGCCCACGCCTTCTGGCGGGCCAATCAGCACCTCAATGTCCCCTACAAACATGTCATCTGGGACCGCGGCCGCTCCTTCCGCTTAGGGGAATGGCTCTCCGATAAACGGCTCCGCCCCTACCACCTGACCCGCGAACAACTCGACGCACTCGAAGCACTCGACATGCGCTGGACCCGTACCCCGGCATAAGGTGCCGTCCCGGCGCCGGCGTTCAGCACACCAGGCTGCCGGGACGCAAGGCCCAAGACAGCCCAGCTGGTCCATGAAACGGCCCCCTCGTACGTCGTTGGCCCCAAGACCGATGCCGATCACGGCCGGGGTCGGACAGGTCGCGGCGGGTGCGGGCCAGGCGCTGGCGGCGCACGAGAGCGGCGACAGGTCCACGTCCTGGAAGAGGTGGTGGAGATAGCGGAGGGATATGTGATGCGCTGCGGCGATCACGGGCGGCTGTTCACCGTCGTGCAATCTGCGCTGCGCCCCCACCGCGCTGGCAGGATCTGGAAGAGGTACTGCTGAGTTCTGAGTGAGGCACTCAGTATCCAGTCCTGTCCGATGACGGCCGGGCTACTGCAGGTGCCACCTGCCGGAGGAGCAGGCGACGGGAGGCGTGCGGTGGTCGCTGACTGTGTGCGGGCCGGCGGCGTGACCGGGAGCGAGCTGGGACAGCCAAGGCGAGCCGCGAGGCACCGCCTCACCTCTGCCGCTCCCGCACCACACCCTGAACGATCATGATCTCGTGGGCGGACCACCTGCGATGGCAGGCGGCGCACACGGTCATACGCCAGCCGCCCGGCTCGTCATTGCGAGTACGGACGCCACCGGGTGCGCCGCAGAACTCGCAGGTACGCACCGACTCCGCCTCTGCCGCAGCCACCACGGCACGTAGCGCGGAACGGTCGGCCCCCTCGGCCTCCACCTGAACCCGCAGCCCGCCGAGCTTCTCCTTGAGGCCGGTGAGCACATAACCGGGGGCGAATGTGCACAACTGCTGGTGCAGGCAGGCCAGGAGTTCGTGCCAGCCCGGCCCTACCGCATGGGCGCGGTCAGGGATCTGCACTGGCACCGCCGCGCTATATTCGTCCATCCCGCCATCGTCCTGCACCCGCTGGTGACCAGGCCTGCGGTACACGCGGTGAGAGAGGCCGCTTCACTTTGGGCTCACCGCAGGAACAATGGTGAAGCCTCGCGGCCCAGCGAAGTGCCCCCGCAGGCATCACGCTCCGCCAAAGACAGCCGCTGGCTCGTCGATGTGGGGGATGAGCGGCGCAGCGTCCTCGGGACGGACGAAAACCACCATGTGGCGGGCGCGGGTGATCGCCACCCGCAGCAGGCGCCGGTTGGCCCGGATACGCTCCTCGTCCCACGTGACGTCCAGCAGACGGCTGTGGTGGGAGCCCTCGGCGATGACCACGCCGTCGAATTCCTTGCCTTTGGAGCGGTGCATGCTCATCAGGCTGACCGCAGCGTTGTTCTGCTCGGGTAAGGCCAGTTGGCCACTGGTCAGGGCGCGGCGTACGGCGGCGGCCGCATCGGTGTAGGTGACGGCTCCGTCCCAGTCCTGGGCGAGGGCGAGTGCGTCCGTGGCGTTCAGCAGACGCAGCATCCGCACCTGTTTGAACAGTTCCTCGAGCTCGACGGAGTCCCGCAGTTGGGCCCGGACCTCCTGCCAGTCGGCGACGGGCTGCCCCGCCAGCTTCAGGCCGGCAGCGTAGGTGGCCAGCAGAACCTGGGCCGTCTTGGCGCGCACTGGCTTGCCCTCGGCCAGGGCGACCATGGCCCGCTCGATGGTCTGGATCTTGGCGCGAGCGCCGGCGGTGCTGCGGGCGAACTTGGTGCGGTAGAAGTCCGACACAGCGCGCAGGGTCTTGGCGAGCGCCTCTTGGCGGGGCAGGGCGGGCCACTCCAGGAGGGAGGCGACGACGAACCCGGCCGCGGCCGCGAGCTCGGCCCAGTGCAGGTCGTGCTCCACCGGCGGCAGCACGCCGCGGGCAGTCACGCTCTCGACGCTGATCTTCTCGGAGATGCGGCCGACGAGACTGTTGGTGGTGGCCAGGACAGCGAGGGTGGGCTCGCGTCCGAGCTCGGCCCCCAACTGCGCAGTGGGTACTTCGTTCGGGCCGCGGGATGCTGGACGTCGGCGCGTGTGGCCATCTGCAGCAAGCCGCCTTCACCGGCCCGCGCGGGGCGCCCCACACGAACACCCGTCCGCATGCCGTCCCTTGCTCTCTCGCGGCTCTCTCGCGCTGCACTGGTGTGCGTGGGCTGATGTTGCGCAAGAAGGGGTAGTCATATGCCGCACCCCGCTACACTCGCGCGGTGTGATGTAGGCGACACCGAGTGTTGCGGGGTGTCGTCGGGGGTCGGGGGAGAGCGTATGGATGCCATGGCCAGATTCGCGCCGGGATGCGACATTCCGGAGGGCGAGTGGGACGACATCGCTGCCGCGCTGGCCAATATCGCGTGTGATGAGCCCGGGACTCGAGGGTACTGGCCTGGCGGAATCTCCGATGTATGGGTGCTGCGTCGGATCGCCGGCGGCCGCAGTGGCTCCGAAGTGCTGGAGCTGCGCCTTGAGTTCGAGGACGGCGACTCCTGTCTGCAGGTGGCCAAGGTGTCCGGCCGCGCGGCCGCCATCAAGGAGTGGGAAGCATTCCAGCAGGTCGACAAGAGTGCGCGCTTCGCCCTGTATGTGCCTATCGTGGCCGTCAGCCGCGGAGTTTTGGACCAGACGCCGCACTCGCCCTACGGGCACGGCCGGCAGGTGGTGGTCTATCAGCACGTGCTCGACCGGGACGCCAGCGGAATGACCTTGTGCTCCTTGGAGGAGCTGATTGCCGCCGGGGTGAGACGCGAGGGAAAACTGGAACAGGCGTGCACGGCGGTGCGGACGGTGACGACCGCGCTGGACCGTCAGCTGCACCGCAATCCGATAGCAGCGAACCGGACGCTGGCACCGCTCAATGCGGGCCTGGGTGCCGATATAGAGGCGAAGGTCGAGAGGGTCCGCCCCACCGACGTTGACGTCGCGCTGGCCGCCGGTGCGCCCAAAGCGGATCAGGTGGCGGCGGGCCGGCGCGGGGGGCGCGCCATCCTGGAGAACTCCACCGCTCCTCCAGGGACATCCCGCACTCTGTCGCCGGGCGAGCGGATCACGGTGCGCCTCGATGAGATCACGCTGTCCAAACACCGGGTGGAAGGAAAAGTGGACAACGTCGCAGTTGTCCGGGTGGTCGCCGAAGGGCTTGCTGCGGAGAAGGATCTGTCTGCTGAGTTCGACGGTGAGAGGAGCCTTCTCGTCTGCGCGGACGTGATGGACATCCGAGCCTTGCGATGGTCACGCCGACTGCAGCATTTTCTGCGCGAGTTCGGAGAAGTCAGGGAAACGGAAGACGAGTTGGTGTGCGGGCAGGTAGTCGTAGCGCATCCGTTGCGCAGCCTGCACCGGGTGCTGACCCGGCCCAAGGAACACCGGGAACTCTCCGCGGTGCACGGCGACCTCAACCCCCGCAATGTCCTGCTGTGCGGCACCAATGTCTATCTGATCGACTTCGCTGCTTCCCAAGAGTCCGACCTGATGCTTGCGGACTATGCCTGGCTGGAAGTGTGCGCCCTGCGTGAGATGAAGTCCGCTGGGATCTCTTGGCCACAACTGGTCTGCCTGCAGCGCCAGTTAGCCGTTCTGAGCAAGCTCGCGACCTCAGTGGACCTGGACTGCCTGGACAAGATTGTCACTACATGGGGCGACAGCAGCCCATCGGCTACCGCCCGCTGCCTGGCCCTGCTGTGGGAGATCCGGCGGACAGCGCTGTCCCTGGCCAAAGGCGTCTGCGGACAGCAGGCGGCCCGCCACCTCTTCGAACACTTGACGCTCGCTGCCTGCCGGGCATTGAAGTTCCCCGACGACGAACAGACCGGCTACAAAGTGGCCGTCTGCGCGGCAACTGCCGGAGTGGCCGCGGAAGCGTTGAACGGGCCCGCCACGGCACTTTTCTGCGACTGGCCCGAGCATCATGCGGAGGCCCTGTGCACTGCCGTGCTTTCTTGCGGCCAGGCGCAGCAGCCGAATGTGGTCGACCTGCTGATCGCGGCCCAGCCCTCCTGCACGGTGACCGCTGATGCATCGGACGAACCGATCGGCCGCTCCCTCCTGCAGACCATCCTGCGCGGGCCTCTTGGTACGGCCATCGAGCAACGGCGCCAGCAGTGTCCGGGAGTCGTGCCGTTCATTCCTCTGACCGGCCGGATACTTGAGGCGGGCAAGCCGCTGGTCCAGCAGGGTGAGGGAGCCCTGACCGTCGCGCCGCGGCCAGCCCTGGACCTGCTGCTCGAAGCAGGCCGACGCGTGCTGCTCGTGGGTGACTGCGGGGCCGGGAAATCCGTCATCGCCGCAGAGTTACAGGCCCGGCTGCTGCGGGGCGGCCTGGAGATGGCGGAAAACGCTGCCGAGGACGAACTGCCCTGCTGCCTGCCCGTGGAACTGAGCGCACTGGAACTGAGCGAGACTCTGCGCCAGGCTCGCAACTCACCTCGGCACACAGAAGCCTCTAGCAACGAGCAGCCCTCACCTCTCGCGGTCTTGCGCCGCTGCGCCGGCATCGGCCATCAGTGTTCCGATGACATGATGGAACACCTTCTCGAAAAGGGCGGTATCCAGCTGGTCGTCGATGACTTACACAAGGTCGACGTCTTGGAGAAGCCGTTCGTACTCGCCTGGATCCAGCACATCAGTGAGCACTATCGGCAGCTGCGCATCGTGGTCTGCCAGCGTATGTGGGACTACCAGCCCGACGATGCGCTGCGCTGGCCGGCCGTGGTGCTGCACAAAGTACGTGCTCAGCAGGCCCACGACTACATCGAGGACCGCCTGCGTCAGCGCTTCCCTCAGGCTTGGCGTGAACGGGTGCGGAGCCTTCACCGGGCGATCTTCGACGACCAGGATGCGGGAAGTCTGAGAGACCTCGCAGGCAAGCCGCTGTTCCTGCGCATGATGGTGGAACAGTATGCGGAAGAAGAGACCGTCCTCAACAACCCCGGCAGGCTGGTGGAGTTGTACCTGCGCCGCATCGTCAAGGTTGCGGACGAGAGCGAGACCGAGCGCCGGCTGGAACTGCTGAAACAACTGGCCCGGCACATGGACGAACACGGTGCGGCCATCCGCTACGACGAAGCCCTGACCGTGCTGCGGGCGCTGAGACCGGCCAACGAAATCCTCACGCTGCAGACGCTGCTGAACAGCGAGGCCATTGTCAGCGACCACAGCCGCAGCTGGGTCACCTTCTGCAACCCGATTGTCCACGCCTACTGCGTGGCCGCCGTTCTCAGGGAGGGCGTGGCCAATCGCACCACGGCCACCGAGCGCATCCTGCAGTTCCACTGGCGTGAAGCGGCCCAGCTCCTGGTCGCAGACCCGCAAGCCGACCACGACATGGTCCGCCATGTCCTGACCATCGCGCTGGACGCCAATATCGTCTACGGAGCGTGGCTGCTGCAGGCGGCACCCCGCGGGACCTTTGAGGACCTGCGGGAACAATTGCTGGACACCACGCGGGCCACGCTGGCCTCCATCGACAGCGGTGCACCCGCCTGGCACCAGGCCGCCTACGCACTGGCCAAGTACGGTTCCGCGGAAGCGCTGCACATCCTGAAGACTGTCGCAGAACAGGGAGACGCCGCTCCCGCCGCCGCCCATGCCCTTGACGGACTGGTGATCATGCACCAGTGGTTCGTCCCCGGCGCCACACACGCCCTTACCCAGGTCCTGCAACACCTGCTCGACCAGCCTGCCACGCACCTCAAACTGGACCTGACCGTCCGCGCGCTGCGCAGTATTGCCACTGCGGGCCTGCATCCGCTGGCTGGCTACGTCTGGACCCGCATCACCGCCCAAGCGCCCTGGCCGGTGATCTGCCAGGCCTGGCAGGCTCTGGAACAGCTCGAGGTCCTGCCTGACGCCCAACTCAGACGCGTGTATGCCGACGCGAGCGCACGCCGTCTCTCACAGATCGACGAAGACCTCTCCCGATCCGCCGCCACGGCAACCGCGCAAGGACTGCAAAAGGAGCGCATGAACCTGCTGCATGTCCTGGCCGAGGACGGGCAGTTGGAACTCCTTGCAGCCCACCGCTTCCGCCCGGGTCTGGCCGACCACGGGGCATGGGCTGAACTGCTGCACACCGCGGCCAGGCGGCGCCAGCGCACCGAGCCAGGTGACGCGCTGGCCGGGCTGCTGTGCGAAGCCGACGACACCACCGACTGGCTCGAGCTCCTGCGAGGAGACGACGACACCAAAGCCGCCCTTGCCGCCCACGTCATGCTGCACCAAGAGCAGTTCCTGGACGCGCAGACCCTGCAGAGCCTCGGAGAGGATGCATCGCCCGCCCGTCTGCTGGCCCTCACCGGATTTGTGCACGGCCTGAACAGTGACGCCGTCGCCGTCGTAGACCACATTGTGCGGACCCACACGCCTCGTCTGTCCCGCGGCTATCTCGAGCCGCTGTCGGCACTGGTCGGTGCCGTGGGCAAGCTCGGCCCCGAGATCCGCCCCCGCACCGCCTTGCTAGTCGAGGAGGCCGCCCGTACCTTTGCCGGCCCGTCAGCTCGGTACTGGCCCTGGGCTGCCACATGGCGTGACAGTGTGCCCGACCGCACCGAACTGGCACTGTTCCTGGACACCCCCGGCCACCAGGGCAGCGATCTTCTCAAACTCATCAGCACCACCGACGTGCTACTGGATGCACCGCCCTTCGAACCGGTGCGGCTGAGCGTGGAGCACCGTGAACGCCTGGCAGCCCTGCAGCCGGGAGACCCGACCAGCCTGGACGCCCACCGTTTCGTCATGCTGGCAGCGAGCGCCGGACTCCACGAATGCCTGGCCTTCATCCAGGAAGTGGCGCGGCACATCACCAACGCCACCCGTACGGTGAGCCACTCTCACCCGTTGCACGGCGAGACCGAGGTGGTCCTGGCCGCGCACGCCACCGCTGCCGCGGGATACCTGACCCGCCTGGCCGTCCAGGAAGCCGCCGGCACCGCCAGGCAAGCGCTCGCAGAGAACAAGAAGCTGGCGCAGATGGTGACGCTGAGCGACGGACAGCACCCCAGCCTTCAGCGAGCCCGCCTGGTCGCCATGGGCTTTCTCGGCGACTGGGAGGAAATCCTCGACAGGCTTGCCCCGGACGACCCCGTCATGCACCACGCAGCCGGCAACATCGTGCTGCACTGGCTGCCGGGACCGTGCACTCCCACGAGTGATTCCCACCTGACCGATGTCGCGGAATGGATCAGCCGTAAGCTGCGCGAACCAGGCCTACCCGCAGCAACACGCGCCGCCCTCACGCGAATCCGCGACAGTATTGAGGCCAGAATGGGGCGCTATGTCCGGTAGTTTGCGCGCGGTGCTCCCATCACAGCAGGCCCATCTCCCTCTTGGCCGCAGACACCACCGACCGCCGCCCCGCGGCGGCTGCGGTCAGAGCCCGCTCGCGCTCCGGCCCGGCAGCAGACTCCTGCACGGCCCGCTGCAGCCGCAGCAATTCCTCCCCGGCACGCAGCACGTCATTCGTGGCCAACAGCCGCAGGCGCGTCAGCTGATTGCGCATCTCCCGGTACTGCGCCGCCATGTCCTCTGCCGCTCCGCCGTCAGATGCTGCCTCTTTGGCGAGGTCCGAGTGCTTCCAACTGGCCGAGAGAAAGGCCACGAACGCGTCAGTGAGCGCATCCCGTACCCATCGGTGATGATCCCGACGCCCCCCCACATAGGTCGTGACGACCAAAGTGGCCGCACTGGTCAATGCGGCCAGCCAAGCGGCAATTCCATTGGCGTCCATCGGCCCCCCGATCTCACCCTGTGCTCATCTTCAGGGCAGCGCAGACACCGCGGTCGCATGCTGCGGATGCCCCCTGCGCGCACCCTAGCCACCCCGCCACGCGTCCTCGACAGTAGGGGCACCACGTGCCTCGCACCGGTTGACACGCTCACCCGCCACCGGCACCGCAGGAGCGACACGCTATGACGGACACTGGATCCTCCCAACCCGCCAACCCCTCACCCCCTGCGGCAGTGCTTGAGCTGCAGCGTTCGATGACGGAGCGGCTGACCCGGCACCCCGCACTGAGTTCACAGGCAGGGACCAGGGCACTACTGCGGCGCCTGGCTCGTCATCCCGATGCCGTTCCGCACCTGGTCGACCTCCTGGCACCGTCGACCGGCCAGCTTGAGCATCTCCTGCAGTTGTGCAGCGATCGGCCTGAGCGGGCCGATGCGCTCGCCGATGCCCTCGACTACATCACCGGCGAACCTGAGACCGCCCTTCCGCTAAGGACCCTCGCCGACCGACTTGCGGCCCTCAAATGGCTGGAAGACAGCGAACTAAGCGACCTCCAAGGCCACTTACTTCCCGTCCCGGCCATCAACCTGCACGCCATCGCCCAGGCCTGCCTGCCCCCCCTCGCCGCGGACCTGCCTCGACACTGCACCGCGGCCTGGCCCACAGTGCTGCACCTGCTGCGCCGCAACGTGCTGCCGAACGGCCTGCCCCCGTTCATGGCCTTCCTGGAATATCTGGCGGCAACCAACTCCGCACAGTGCGACGCCCTGCAGACATGGACCCAACGCAGAGCCGAACAATGGGACCTGCTCGACGCGCTCCTCGCCTGCCGAGCAGAGGCGAAAGGCTACCGACTGCCCCAACCGGAACCGGGCCGTGTCATGTTCGTCTTCCTGCCCGACGGCCTCCAAGACGACTACTACACGCTGCGGATGTGGCACCGTGAAGGCGCCACACGCGCCATTCCCGCGCTCAGGGACGAAGACACCCAAGCCGTCGGCCAGCGTGACCTCGCTCGCACCGTCTGCCACCGCCTGCACCAATGGATCCGTGACGCCGGTACTGCGGCTCGCAATCTGACCATCGAGTTCTGGCTTCCCGTGTCGCTGGTGAACCAGCCTGTCTGGGAATGGTGCCAGGACGTTGACGAACCCATCACCCCCCAATGGCACGTCGTCATCCGCAGCCTGGACCGCCTGCAAAGCCCCACCATTCAGAGGGCATGGCACAGCCGGTGGAACAACTTGATGAGCGAGCCCACCACCTCCATGCCTCGCCCCGCGACTGAGCTCGTGCACGACCCGGACACGCCGCAGCCACCCGACAGCGATCTGGTCATCCTGCGCCATCCGCCCGACGAGCAGCCCGGCCGCGTGCAGTTTCTGGACGCATTGCGCCGCGGGGCGCCGGTCATCCTCTGGCACCGCCACGATTGCTCCGACGCCTTCCTCACCACCGCGCGTCAGCTCATCGCGGAAGGCCCGCTCAGCGAACTGCCCTCCCGTATCAGCGCCTTACGGGCCGGCACTTTGCCCCCGGGGGCAGCGGGCGACGGCCTGCGCGACATCACCCTGCTCTGGGACGACCCGGACAACACGCTGCCACCACTACGCCAGCTCGTGGCCCCCAGCGAGGCAACAGCGCCATGAGCGAGACACACTCCGAACACTGGCTCGTCACCACGACACCGCAGGACAACCGGCACCTGCAACTCGACCTGCACGCAAGAGCCTTCCCGCTCCAGCCCGTCTTCGCCGACCCACCCAGCACCTGGCCGCAGCCCGTACCGGCACCCGCTGCTCCCGCCGCCGCCCGCGCCCTGAACATCCTGCACGTGCTGGACGCTCTCGACTTGGACAAAGGCAGCAAGAGCACGTTCTTCGTGCCCAACGCGCCAGGCGTCGGATCCCGCCGCACCGCACGCCCTCGCGCATGGGACCTGGTGCTCGTCATTGACACCGGCGCCTCCATGACAGCCTGGTGCCCGACCATCAACTCTTTCGTTGCCAGCGCATACCTGGTCCCCCTGTTTGCCGACGTCCATATCATCAAACTCCACAGCCAAGGATTGGCACCGAGCAGAGAACTATTCGACGCCACCGACATCAGCAACGCCGGCGTGGACAACAAGGACCGCAAGAAAGTGGTCCTCGCCATCACCGACGGCGTGGGACCCGCGTGGCGCGGCCAGCTGCTGTGGCAGCAGTTCTCCAAGTGGGCGGCCTGCCACCCACTGGCCATCCTGCACGTCCAGCCGCATCCTCACTGGCCACGCTCAGCGCTGCACACCCGACCACTCATCCTGCGCTCGCGCCAGCCGGGCGGAGCCAACGACACCATGGAAGTGAAGGCCCCCGACGCTCCCAGCCTCGACGAGACCCTCACCTCCTCCCAGGAGGGAACGGCGCCCGACGACCACGGCCTCGTCATTCCGGTGCTGGAACTCAGCAAACGCTGGGTTGAACAGTGGTGTCACCTGCTGCACTCCAAGCAATGGGTCCGTCAGCAAGTCATGCTCATGCAGCACCAGACGACGCCCAAAGTGCCGCCACCGCGAAGCGAAGAACGACCAACCCCTGGGGAAGCCACCGCCGAAGATTTCGTCGTCAGTTTTCTCTCCGACATCTCCGAGGAAACAAAACAGCTGACCACTCTGCTTGCTGCAGCACCGCTCAATCGGCACACCATGCAACTCGTCGCCGGTCAGCTCATGCCCCAGACCGGTCCGGGCAACCTCGCAGAGATACTCAACAGCGGACTCATCACGGTGACCGACATCCGAGACCCCGGAAGCGCGCCAGCAAGCCAGATTGTGTTTGACTTCCGCCCAGGTGTCCGCGCTGCACTGCTCACTCATCAACACAAGGGACTCGCCGACTGCCTGTCTGTAGCCCGCCTCATCGACACCTACCTCTCCCCCCTCGTGCCGGATGTCCAAGGTCTTGCCCAGCGCATCGAATCCCTCACGCCCCCTGACGAACTCACCGTGACAGCCGAAAACCTTCCCTTCCTCCAGGTCGAGCGGTCCATCTTCCAAGCCATGCCCCCGGGGCGGCACAACGCGGCCGTGCAGCGAATGGAAGCCAACATCGACGCCTTCCAAAAGAGCCAACTCGCCGGTTCCAGCTCGCCCCCATGACCCTGCAGCAGCGGCCCTGAGCCCTGACGAAGGACGCCGGCCCCTCCCGACTGTCCGGGGCTACGCGGCGGACTCCACGTCCGCAGTCCTGCGGACAGCGAATCAGGAGGATGGGCCTCGGCGCCGTGAAGCCACCAGCTCGTCGGTGAGTCTGAGGTCAACCGTCTCGGGCGGAATGAATGCCTGCGATGGCGGTGCACAGGCGGCTTCCTACACGCTCGGCCTCGACCAGTGCCGTGCCTGCAGACGAGGCCTGTGCGAGGCGCGAGGTGCCGATATCTGCAGTGAACACATTCGGATTCCCGCGGCGCTCGGGAGCAGCGGGTACTCCAGGATCCTCGGGATCGAACCATGCGCCCTTTGCCAGAACCGGCAGCCGGCCCTGACGGTGTGGACGTCGGCCGAGGTCGCCGAATGGGAGGAGCACCTTGCACGAGCCTGGATCACTGGCCCGGCATCGGCACTACCTGCACGAGGAATACCCCGAGCGGACGGTGCTGCTCCTCCGGGACTGAGCGGGCGGGGCCGGCGCTCTCAGCGCCCGACGGTAGCGCCACATGCCTGCGGTGCAAGTCGGATTCGACTGGATCGCGATGACCGATCTCGGAGCTGGCGCCGCCTGTGTGGCATTAACGCTCTGAGGCGGCCCCACTTTTCCGGTCCGAACTGGCCCCAGGTCCAGGGCTGGAGGGGTGAAGTTCCGGCTTGGACTGGCCCCGGGTTCCGGACCGGGCTGGCCCCAGTTGGTGGTTGCCAACGGAGCTTGTGACCGGGCACGTTGCTATCTGCTGAAGGCGAAGCGGCGAGTGCACGGCTTCGACGGTGCCTAGGTTGTCCCTATGGAGATCGTTGAGCTGTTGCCGGAGCTGCATATGCTCCGTTTCGAGGTCGGGCAGGCGTATCTGTGGCGTGACGCGGACGGGCTCACGTTGATCGACTCTGGGGTTGCGGGGGCCGGTCGGGCAGTCGCCGATGCCATCGTGAGCATAGGCTCGAAGCCCGGTGACCTGCGGCGTGTCGTGCTCACCCACTTTCATGAGGACCATGCTGGCGGTGCTGCCGAGATCGCCGAGTGGGGTGGGGTCGAGGTGTTCGCGCACCGTTTGGACGCCGGGGTGATCCGTGGGGAGTCACCGGCTCCGTCGCCGGTCTTCACGGATGCTCCGGACTGGGAACGTGCCTTGTTCGAGAGCAAGCCGAAGCTGCCACCGGCACCGCCGGTGCCGGTGGACCATGAGGTGGGTGATCAAGATGTGCTTCCCTTCGGTGGCGGGGCTCGTGTCGTGGCTGCGCCGGGTCATACTCCGGGCAGCACTGCGTTTCATCTCCCTGCCTTCGGGGTGCTCTTCCTGGGCGATGCTGCAGCGAACGTGGGCGGCAAGACCATGGTCGGCGTGTTCAACACCGACCGCTCTCGTGCACTGGAATCCTTGCGGGCCTTGAGCCGACTGGATGCGGAAGTGGCCTGCTTCGGCCACGGCGAGGCGATCGTGGGATCGGCTTCGGCAGCTCTGCGTGCTGCGGCAGCTTCGTCGAACGGCAGTTGAGGATGCGCCGGACATGACGGTGGATCACTTATCTGAACCTTGCTGTTTGGCTTTGGTCCGGGCAAGGCGGTAGGACTCGGTGCCGGTCTCGATGATCGTGCCGTTGAAGGTGAGGCGGTCGACGATGGCCGCGCAGAGCCGTGGGTCGGTGAAGGTCTTCGTCCAGCCTCCGAACGACTCGTTCGAGGCGATGGCCACGCTGTTTTTCTCCTCGCGTTCGGTCAGAACCTGAAACAGCATCTCGGCTCCTCGACGGTCGAGTTCGAGGTAACCGAGTTCATCGATGCAGAGCAGGTCGACGCGTCCGTAGCGGGCGATGGTCTTGGTCAGCTGCTTGTCGTCGGCTGCCTCGACCAGCTCGTTGACGAGTTTCGCGGCAAGCACGTAACGGACCCGGAAGCCGGCCATCGCGGCGGCCGCTCCCAGGCCGATCAGCAGGTGGGACTTGCCGGTGCCGGAGTCGCCGATCAGACAGAGCGGCTCGCCCTTCTTGACCCATTCGCAGGTCGCAAGGTTGTTGATCAGAGCGGGGGTGACGTTCGCGTTCGCGGTGTAGTCGAAGTCGGACAGCCACTTCTGGCGCGGAAAGCCGGCCGCGCGGATGCGCCGTTCTGACCGGCGGCGGTCGCGGTCCTCGCACTCGGCCATCAGCAGTTCGGCAAGGAAACCGCGGTAGGACAGGTGCTCGCGTTCGGCACGGGCGACGGTGTCGGCGAACTGGGCCCGCATGGTCGGCAGCCGCAGCACCCGGCAGGCGGTGTCGATCGCGGCGTCGGAGGCGGGTTCGGTCAGGGTGTGGTGCGGGCCTGTCATGGCGCTTCCCTTCCAGGACGGTGCAGCAGTTGGTCCCAGCGGTCGAGGGCGGGCAGGGGACGCTGGTCCGTGGGCAGCCGGGTGGCCCGGCGTTCGGTCAGGCTGGGCAGCTGCAGGTCGGGCGGCGTGACCGGCTCGGGCAGCGGTGTGGTCGCGGTGACGGTCGGCGAGCGGCCCTCGGCCTCGGCGGCCTTGCGTGCCTCCACTGCGACCACGTCCGCGGTGCAGACACTGATCGCGAGGGCGGCTCGGATCCCGGCGACCACGTCGCGGTGCTGCAGGTGGCGGTGCAGCAGCAGGACGTGAACCAGGGCCTTGGTCCCCTCGCTCTCGCCCAGGCCATGCTTGGCCGCGGACCAGAACGCCTCGTGAACCGGGGTGAAGGTGCCCTCGCGACGGGCCTGGTCCAGGGCCTCGGAGCCGGCCAGCGCGCCCGGCTTGGCCAGCAGCACTTCCAGGAAGTGGTCCAGCACGAGCCGTTCGGCGCCCTTCGTCGTCAACCTGGGATGGCGGGCGATCTCGGTGCGGCCGTGGAAGACCACCACCTCGCTGGATCGCAGCATCACGTGGACTTTGCGGCCGATGAACCGGACGGGCACCGAGTAGCGGCAAACGCGGACCGCGACCATGCCGTAACGGTCGACTCGCGGGGTGAACGCGATGCCGGTCTCGAACCCTTCCTCGGGCAACGGAAGCAGCAGCGGGGCCTCCTGGGCGAAGTCCTGGCCGATGGTGCGGATCCGCATCCCGATCCGCCGGGCCTTCTCCGCCCTCTCGAACTCCGCGAAGCGGGCGTTGAGCTCTTCAAGGGAGTCGACCCGCGGCACCGGGGTCAGGTAATTGCGGCGCCAGTAACCGACCTGACCCTCCACGCCTCCCTTCTCATGGGCGCCGCGAAGCCCCGGCTCGCAGTAGAACGGCGTGATGCCGAACCGCTGGCGAAAGTCCCTCCACCGCGGATGCTCCTCTCGCGACCGGCTCTTGCGGATCACCCTCGACACGGCCGGGGAGAGGTTGTCATAGCGGATCTGGCCGCCCGGAACCCCGCCCAGCGTGCGAAACGCGTGGACGTGTCCTTCAAGGAATGCCTCCTGGCCGCAGGAAGCCGTGATGCGGTGCACCGCCTTGCCGGAGTAGGCCAGCCGGAATGCGAACACGTAGCACTTGGTGCGCTCGCCGGCCAGATCGACCCATGCCTCACCGAAGTCGACCTCGGCATCCATGCCCGGCTGGTTGTGCCGGATCACAAATCCCGCCGAGGGCGCCGCTCCGGCCGCCTCCACTATCTCCTGACGACGCCGGCTCACGTAGTCCCACACCGTCGAATAGGCGATGTCGGCCCCGAGTTCCTGCTGATCCGGGTCAGGATCCGCTTGACGGTGTGCCGCTGCTTCGGCGGCGCGTCCAGATCGTCCAGCAGCCACTGGTCGATCGTCTTCTTGAACGGCTCCAGCCGCGGTGAATGCCGCCGCGGCGTCCGCCGCGGAGCAGGCGCACTCGACGACAGCGCCTCCCGCACCAGCCGCCGGTGTACCCGGTACTTGCGCGCCAGCGCACGAACCGACAGACCCTCCCGCCACGAATCCCGCCGGATCAGCAGGAACAACTCTTCCTTCGTGGACGCCACCCGGCATCGCCCCCTCACGGCGGCCCGCACTGAGCGTCTCAGTCCGGCCCACCGGGCGGGGCCAACTCAAGCCGGAACAACCCCCGAACACTCCCGTACGCCCCGACAGTGGGGCCAGTTCGGACCGGAAAAGTGGGGCCGCCTCAGAGCGTTAATGCCAGCCTGTGGCCCCTCCCTGGGCGGATGTGCGCATGTCGCTGTGGTGGAGCCCGGCCTGGCACGTGGCGCATATCAGCCGATGAGGGTGCGCAGGACGGGCACGCTGCCTCCGGCACTGAGGAGGCCGGCGAGAACGGCACTGGCGGTCGGATTGCCACTGAGGAACGTGAGGCCGCCGACGACCAGACCGATGACGAACGCTGCCAAGAGGATGATGGCAGTGTGCTGCGTCATGAACGGGCCTTGCTGTACCAGCTCGGGTTGATTCGGTGGCGTAGGAGAGGGCGCTGAACTCACGTGCTGCTCCATGGTGTTGGTGTGTCGGATGCCCGCTTCTACGTCGCGCCCAGCCCTGCACCCCACGGATTGATTCGGGGCTCACATGGCCTCCGGAAAATCTTGAGAAGATCCGTGGGGTGTCCCGGAGTGGCGCACTTACAAGAAAGGCGACCGGACGGCCGGACGACCGGAGGGGAGAGGTATGGAGGGCGACGAGGCGGGCGGGCAGTCAGCGGCCGCGCGTGCTCGCGACTTACAGCCCGACCTCTTGGGTGCTCCCGTGTCCGAAGACGGCCACTCCCAGCTGAATGGGGGCGACCGCCGCGAGGCCGAGCAGCTGCAGGACAGGATCGATGCCGACGAGCAGCTCTTCGCCGTGCTTGCCCGGGATGGCTTCGCGGGGACGCTATACGAGCGGTTCGTGGACGAGCTGGTCCGCTACGGCATTTCGGTTCTGCGGGGTTGGATGTACTCCGGGTTCATCTTCACTCTGCTTGCCGACCGCGGCTTCGGCCTCCACCCCCGCGAGTGCGAACTGGAAAAACTGGTTTCGGACGGCGACCTGCGGGAGGAGCTAGCGATCATGACCGTAGCGACCGCCCTGCCCCGCTTCAGACAGCGAGCGTTCATCGAAGGCGGCTGGACCTCTGCCGGCGGCGCGAGTATCACCACCTACTTCGTCGGAGCCTGCGCCTACGACTTCCCCAACGAGTTCCGTCGGTGGCAGACCGGCGAGGAACGGCACCGCCTCGCCTTGCAACGCCTGCAAGAGCGCTACGAGGCTCCCATCAGCCAGGTCAGCGCCGCCGATGAAGTCCTAGGCAAAATGGAGGTGCAAGAGTGCCTGAGCCGCATCAAGGACGCACGGACTCGGGCGGCCGTGGCTCTGACCATCGACGACTATTCGCAGGAGGAAATCCGCCAGGCCTTGAGTGCAGCATCGGTCCGCGTGATCGAAGGCTTGATCCACCGATGGCGGACCAAGGAGAAGCGGGACTGGGACAGGGAAGAAGGTGACCAGCATGGCCAACCACAAGGACGATGACTTCGAGGCATTGCTGGAGAGGTCGTCCCTGGGTAGCCCGGCCGCCCGACGCCTGCGCGAACGCACCCCACTCAGCCGGTCCGGCACCGTGCGCAGGATCATCAAGCTGCGCAATCAGATCGCACATCATGGTGATGACCTGGATGGGGCTCGGCAGTCCGCCCGCGAACTTATCCAGCTGCTTGATGACATGGGTTTCCGCACCGAAGGCGAAATCCCCGACGAGCTGCGCAGCGCAGCTCGGCTCGCCGAGAGCATGCTCGCGCCTGACGTTCCTGATGATCTCCGGGGCACCGACCGTCCGATCCTCCCCCAGTCGACACCGGCACGTCAGTCCCCTGATCGGCGCACCGTACCACCTGCCGCGGACGCGGAAGACATGCCGGAACTCTTGGAAAGTCCTGCTTTCGTCCTCACCGGCTCCGACAACCAGACGACCCAAGCGCACGAGCAGTCTTCCCAGCCGTGGCCCCCACGCAGCCTGCTCGGAACGCTGACACCACCGGCGCGACAAGAACTGCTCGGCCTGGGTACGCAGGTCCGGTTCGATAAGGGCGATGTGCTCCTGAGGGAGGGGGCGACTGACCGCCATTCCCTTCTGCTGGTGTCCGGTATCGCCAAGGTCACAGCCCGCGCGGAGAACGGTGATCCCTTGCTCATCGCCTTCACGGCTGCTGGGGACACGGTTGGAGAGATGGCGGCTCTGGACGGGGCGCCACGCTCAGCGACGGTCACCGCCTGTGGCCCGATGACCGCCCGTGCGTTGCACCCAGGCGTGCTGCGGGAGCTGTTGATGCGCCGCCCTGAGGTCGCGGCTGCCCTGACTGCCATGGCTAGCAACCGGCTGCGCTTCGCGAACCAACAGCGGTTGAACTTCCTCAGCTACCCGGCGAAGGTGCGCTTGGCCCGGCTGTTGGTGGACCTCGCCGCGTCGTATGGATCTCCCACGCCTTCCGGAATAGTGATCCGCCTCCGGCTGACACAGTCAGAGCTGGCCACAATGGTCGGCACTGCCGAGCCCACGATCCACAAGGCACTGCGTGAACTACGCAATGAGCGCCTGCTGGAGACCGGCTACCGTTCGACTGTCCTCCCGGACCTGCGCCGACTCACGGAGTTTGCGGAGCTGGCAGCCGAGTGACCGTAGACATGGAGAGCCAGGCGGGCGGTAGAACACGCATCAACGAGCCCGGCGCTTGAACCGGCTGGTCGTGCTTCACGATCACTTGGGATCAGAAGCAGGTTGCCGATCACCTCGACCTGGGGCGTGGGCCTGTACTCCTGCCGCGGCCAGTCCTCCAAGACCTTTGTCTATGAGGTCGATGCATCAGTATGCGCACCAGGGCAATGGAGTGACCGTGATCTTCTGTGGTGCCGCGACGCCAGGAGAAGGAGACCGGCGCGATCGGATTCGACGAGCACGATCACGATCAGGTTGCGACAGAGGTGGACTTGGCGTCCTGGATGGATACGCGCGGCGCCTACCGCACCGTGCTGGAACGCATCGTGCCCCTCAGCCACAAACAGCGAGAAGTGATGAGCCGCTGCGAGGTTGCCAGACAGCCGCTGGGAGATGCCGCGAAGGAGATGGGCATCCAGATCGCGACGGCACGGGTGCACCTGTACCGCGCCCGCCAGGCGCTGGAGGACGCCCGCAGCCAACTGCAGGAACCGGGTGTCTCGGCCCACTCCTGGCCACGAAGCACGGGGACCGCCCCGACGGCCAAAGGTGGGGCGTTGGGCGGCGGGCAACCGCCGTCTGTGTGCGGGGGGCTTTGGCGGACCCGGGCGGGACCACAGTCCCGGACCCGCCAAAGCCCCCCGGTCGGGTTCAGGCGATGATCGTGTGGAAGAAAAGCACCGCCGCCGCGAAGGCGGCACCCCCGGCGAGGACGCCGCTGGCAGCACTCCCGCCAGCCAGCACGGTCAGGACGCCCGCGCCGAGCGCGGTCAGCACGCCCAGCAGCAGGATGATCGCCGTGCGCAGGCCAAGCAGCGGCTGAGGATTCTGGCTGTTCACATCAACTCCCATGGAAACAAAGGGAAACCGCCGCATCGGAGCGACGCGGTCGTTGATGCTGTAGCGGCTGCCCCGCCACCTCCCCCCGTGTGACGTGAATCACGTGCCAGTCGGGGGGATTTCTTCACCAGGAGGCGGGGGGAGACGCCCGGCGGCCGCCTAGGACCTGAGCATCAGGTCCGTTGGCCCACCGAGGCCGTGGTGATGCGAGGGAGCGAATGTGCCGGAAGAATTCAGGGAGGAATTCGCTCCCGACGGCGACTTGCCAGCCGACAACCCCGAGCAGACGGAACTCAGTTCAGCCGGACTGCTGAGCCTGGAGGCCGACCTGGCACTCGGCACGCGGGTACGGGAGAGCGCCCCAGCACGGGCGGCGCGCCTCGAGGCAGACCAGCGCCTCGTCGACATCCTGCGCGGCGACGACTTCGAAGGCCCCCGCTACGAGAAGGCCGCCGCCGGCTGGTGGAGCTACAGCTGGCGCACCATGGTCAAGTGGACCGGCAACGGCGAAGTCTTCCGCCGCTCGCGCCTGGCGGGCCGCCCCGTGGCCTCCGACATGATCACCACCACGTGGAGCCAGGACGACCGCCATCAGGTCGCCACCGAAGCCGTCATCGGGGGCATGGAGCTCTTCCGCGAGCGCGGCCTGATCCAAGGCGGCTGGAACCCGCACGGCGGAGCCAGCCTCACCACCTACGCCGTCGGGGCAGCCATCCGCGCCTTCCGCCCCGCCTATATCGCATGGTTCCGCGGCCGCCAGATGGGGCAAGCTGAGCTGGACACCGGCCCCGGCCACGGCGTCGGCGACGAGCCGCAGCGCGACATCCCCGACCAGCGGGCCACCGATCCCTACTACGCCGCGGCCATAAACGACGAACTCGCCCGGATCCTGCCCCACATCACCGACCCCCAGGTCCGTGAAGCACTGGGCTGGCGGGCCATGGGTTACTCCCAGGCCGAGGCCGCCGAGCGGGTCGGCCTGACGGAAAAGGCCCTGGAACGCCGCACCAGCCGCACCCGCGTCAGGATCCGCGACACCTACCTGCGTCAGCCCGAACTCGGAGAAGGGGGAGCACGATGATCGTCCGCAAGGACGCCACTGACAACTTCGCTGCGACCGAGGACGACGACTTCGACGCCCTGCTCAACGCCTCCAGCCTGGGCGCCCCGCACGTCGTCGCCGAGACCGAACCCATCCCCGCCGACATCCGCCGCCGCCTGTCCCAGGCGGCGGCCCGCCCCGCCCGGCGCGAAGCCACCCCGCCGACATCGAAGGAGGCCGACTGCGCCCCAGGAAACTTCCACGGGCGCCTGTCGACCCACTTCGACGACGCCCTGCGCAAGTTGCGCGAGTCGATCATGGTGGTGCTGGTGGGCCAGGCCAGCTCGGGCAAGACCGCTCTGCTGCGAAGCCTGCTGCTGAGTGAGCTCGCTGATCCGCGGCCTACGGCATGCTCTGCAGCTTCGCCGACGTGGCGTCAGAAGGCGTGGCAGCGTGCACTCCAGGACTGTGGCCACCTCGCATGGGAGCCGTGGGCCAGCTTCAGCATGGGTGACGTGGAACCGACTCCTTGGCCCGTGGGCGGCGGTGGTTCCCGCTGTGGTGCGTTGCTGCTGGGATCCTTCAGCCGGAATACGTTCTGCACTCCCTATGCCGGCCTGCCGTTGTATGGGCGGGACAACCCGCCAGCCTCTCAAACTCCTCGGCGCGTCCTCCGGCCGGCGCAGATGACCGACCTGCTGTCTCTCGGACATGCCGCACCGACGGCACCTGCCCTTCTGCCATGGCCCGAATCACGCCAAGAGGCCCCTCAGAGAAGGCTGGTGCTCCTGGACTGCTGCTCGCACACCACGAGTCAGCTTCGGCCTGCTTGGGAACCATTCCCGAGTTGGCCGCAGCAACCGGTATGGCGGGGAGCAGAGTATGGCCATCTGCTCGCGCTGCCATCGAGCGATGTGCTGTCGAGACTGTACGGTTTCCCCCCGGGGCCAGTAGACCTTCATACCTACGGTCGCTACCTGCCACCGCCATTGCCTTGTGCGGGTACCCGCCACTGGCGTGATCTGATGCCCCGCGGGGAGGCCTGGCCCCTGCGGGCTGACGATGAGTTGCCCGACGGATACAGGGACTCGTGCTGGCGCCAGGACAAGGCCGTAAACACCAGCCAGTCCCGCGACCCGATCCTGGTGTATTTCGCAGGTCATGGATTGAGCGCAGCCTGCACCCGCTGGCGTCGGGAACCGGCTGAGACATGGCCGGAGTTGATGTGGAGCGAGCACGTCGACGACGGAGCGATCGAACACGCAGTGATGCCCATGATCGTGCATCAGAAGAAGGGCGGAAAGCAGGCGGAGGTGCCGGTCCGGGTGACCTACCGATCCGGTGATCCCTACGCGGTCGAGGCCGTCTTCTACCGCGGAGATCCGGGTGACGAGGTGGTGTGGTGTTTCGCACGTGACCTGCTTGTCGAAGGACTGCAGCACAGCGGGGGAGAAGGCGACGTCACCGTGTGGACTCCGCCCGATCCGCCGACACGGCATGCGGAACGCCGCACCTTCATTCAGCTGAGCTCGCCAGAAGGAAAGGCGCTGCTGTCTGCTTCGCATGCCCAGTTGAAGCGGTTCGTGGACAAGACGCTGTTCCTGGTTGCCGCAGGCACCGAGCACCAGCGGTTCGGAGGCACACTCGACAGGCTCGAGAGTGAACTGGGTGAGTTGACCTGCCCGGGATTCGGCGACTAGAGCTGCGAATGGCCGATCATGCCGAGTCGTTCACGGATGGCGTTGGCGAGGATTCACCCCGGCCCACTGCCGTGCTGCGGGACGAGGTTGGGATATCCAGACCAACAGCTCTCGCCAGATTCTCTGCTTCACCTCCGCACGCGAGGCGACAGGGCGATATGGCGTGCCCAAGACGACTCAACTGTCTCTCCGGCGGGACAGGCGCGCAGGTGTTTTGAACGGGTGCGCTTATGCCTCGCGTGATGGGACACGCGCCGCCAACTCCGCCGCGAAGCGCCCGGCTTGGGTAGCCCAGTCATCACCTGCGGCGCTGAAATGATGCAGTACATCCAGCAGTTCATGCGCCTCCGACAACGTGAACAGCATCAGACGCGGCTCGGTCAGCGCCGGCATGGCGTAGTCGGCATCGAGGAGATCGTCTTCCATGCCGGACAAACAGCCGACACTCCCTTCCAGTTACGGGCACCAAAGCCGTTGTGTTGGCCCTCTCGCGACGCCTCGAAAGAGGGGGAGGCCCACCGTGCCCTCGAAACGGTCGTGTGACGACGCGCCCCGATGCGTGTCCGCGGCACACCCGGCCAGTCCCTGCAGTTCGACACCGGGATGAATCCCGACGCCCCCCGGTACGGCCGTGACGCCGACACCGGTCCGTATTTTGCCGACTGCGGCTCTCGGCAGCGGTTCGGGCAGGAGCTGAGGAACCTTGGGGCGGTCGCCGCAGGTACGTCATGTCCGAACGTCGTCGGGTCCCTGCGTTGGCTTCGGCTTGTCGGTCGTCTTCGTGGCCAGCCGGTCTGCAGCACCCCGGTAGGCCGCCCATGCAAGGAACAGGATCTCGACGCCCGCGGCGATGCCCGCGGACCGGAAATTCCCTGAACCTGTCGAAGGAGTGCCCAGCAGTACTGGGACCTCCCCCCGGGGATCCACCGTGACGGTGACGGTCTGGCCGGTTTTCAGGCCGTCCCCGGACACCGTGCCTGGCAACGGCTGTCCCGACGGATCGGCCAGCTGCGCGGCGTGAGCTGGCGGATCGGCACCCTGGTCGACCCAGTACACGTCGGTCACCGTCGCCCGCTCTTCCCGGCCGCGGGCGTGCAGCGTCCGCTGGTCCAGGCCCGAGGAGGTCTGGTACGTCACTACCAGAGCAGCGATGGGCACCACGATCATCGCCATGATGACCCAGGCCTTGGACCAGCCCTCAAACTCCTCCATGTGCGGCACTATCAGCGCGAGGAGAAGGAACGCCAGGAGATAGAGCACGGGATACACGAGCAGCGCCAGCCAGATGTTCTGCGTGACGTGCAGCAGGATGCCACTGCCACCCTCAAGGCCCAGGGACACCACTATGGAGCCCACCAGGAACAAGGCGGCCAGGGCCAGCAGGCGCACCCGCCTCAGTAATCGCCCGGCCACAACACCCCCATCACCGAAATGTTCCGCGTCGACCCGCCACCGAGAGGCACGAGCCACTCCCTTTGGCTCCCCTCGTTCAACGTCACCTGAACAGTGCGCCATCGACCCCGGTGGCATCAAGTGGATTCGACTCAGGGGTCCATGGCGAAGGCGCCCCGCACTGGCCAACCATCATCGCGAGTGGCCAAGTGCCACTGCGAGTCATACCGATGGCTATCCAGCCTTGGGTGCGCCATGTGTGTTTTGTGTGCGATCCAATGTTCGTTTCGGGTAGGGTGGGGAATGGAGGTGGCTCTTGTGTCCAACGAGCAGAGTGGGCTTTTCGCGTCCGTCGACGCCCTGCTGGAGCAGGCGGCAGCGGAATCCCTGCCAGTCCCCGCTGAACGCAAACGGCTGCGCGAAGCCGCGGGCTTGAGCCAAGACCAGGTCGCGAAAGCGCTGAATGTGCGACGCGAGACGGTCACCGGCTGGGAAGCGGGCCGCACCGAACCACGCCCTCCCACCCGGGCCGCCTACATCCGCCTCCTTGACGGTCTCGCTGCCCGCTTCCCGGCCCCAGAGTCGCCCTCCGACTCGACACCCCGACCTGGCGTCGGCCCATCTGTCATCTCGCAGCCGCAAGCCCCCACATCGCCCGTCGCGCCCCCGGCAGATGCGGCGACCCCGGTCCGGCCGCCGGTGACAGCACGCCGGGCGACAGCCCAGAAGACGGCGGCCGGGCCCCCGGCGGACGCACGCTTTACTCATGGGCCACTCGCCGTCGTTGACGGCGACGGTACGGCGTACTGCGCCGACGGCCTGGTGCTCGAAAGCCCGCTTACCGACCTCCCGTCGCTGATCAACTGGGTGCTGGGCGAGGCGAAGTTGGGCGCTGCACGCCTGCACCGCTCGGGCAAGGATGCCGACCCGCTGATCGTGCTGACCGCCTCCGCCGTCCAACGCCTCGGTCTGCCAACCGAGTTGGAGGACCGGCGCGGCCTACGCCTGCCGGACGACCACCAGGCACTCAAGCAACTCACCAAGGCCCGGTGGAAGCTGACGAAGCGCGGGTTCGGCCCCTGGGCCAGGGTCTATCGCACGGCCGACGGCGCACGCCGCCAGTGCGTGCAGTTCGCCGTCCTGCCCTGGGGCGCGCTCGACACCCGCTCCTGGGGGACGGCAGACCAGCTGCCACCGGCCGAACTCGCCCGCCTGCTCGGCACCTACGCCACCCGCGTGCTCACCCCATGTGGTTCCACCGCCGTCACCGGCCTGGAACTGATGACCGCGCTGCGCCCGCCCACCCGCGCGGTGAAGGACCCGGCCACCGGCAGCTGGGTCTCCGGCCCGATGCCAGGCTCGCTGACCGAGCCGGTCGAGTGCGCGCCGCCGGAGGCCCCCGACGGCCACCCCGTTGTCGCCGCCCTCTATCCGCGCTTCCACCAGCGCACCCCCGACCAGGTGCTGGACGAAGAGGCCTACCAGTGGTCCCGGCCGCTGACCGACGCCGAGTGCACCAAGCCCTACGTCGTCGGCATCGACGTCAACATGGCCTTCGCCGCGGCCGCCAACCGGCTGACCGTCGGCTTGTCCGCCCCCGTCCACGTCCACCGCCCGGCCTTCGACGCGAAACTGCCCGGCTCCTGGCTGGTCGACCTCTCCCACATCACCTTCGACGAGCGCCTGCCCAGCCCGTTCACCCCGCACGGCGAACGCCCCACCGGTCCGGCCTGGTACGCCACCCCGACCGTCGCCTACGCAGTCGAACTCGGCTACACCGTCACCCCTCTTGAGGCCTATCTCCGCTACGAACACGGCCCCTACCTGGACGCCTGGTACACCCGCCTGCGCGACGCCTACATCGCCACGATGGCCGACCTCGGCATTACCCCCGGCATGCCCGAGAAGCAGTTCCTGGCCGCGATGGCCGGACACCAGCACACCGACCCCGTCCTCGCCGCCGTCCTCAGCGCCATCAAGGCCACCGTCAAGGGCGGCCTCGGCAAACTGCGCGAGCGGGCCCGCAGCGGCGGCTGGCGGCCGGGCGAGCCCTGGCCCGCGCTCGCCCGCCCGACCTGGCGCCCCGACATCCGCGCCGCGGTCATCGCCAACGCGCGCGTCAACATGCACCGCAAGATGCTCAAGCTCGCCACCCACGCGGACCTGTACCCGGTCGCGATCCTCTCCGACTGCGCCGTATACCCCTCCGACGGACCCAGCCCACTCGACTTCCTGCCCTACCAAGACGGCAAGCCCCTGCCCGGCAGCTTCCGGCTCGGCGTCTCACCCGGGATGGTCAAACACGAGGGCACCCAGAGCGTGCTGTGGGCCGAAGGCCTGCTCGAGGAGTACGGCCCAGGCGTGAACATCGCCCGGCACATCAAGACCGGCAGCGTCTCCGGACAGGACGAGGGGGAATAGGTCCCGATGGGCATCATCGCCGACAGCCTCGACAAGGCCGACGCCGCACACTTCACCCGCTCCATCCCGAAGTCGGCCCAGAAGCAGATGCAGTACCTGGTCAAACAGACCAAAGGCACCAAGGCCGCCGCCGACCTGCTGGGTATCACCCAGCGCACCGTCGAGCGCTACGTCAAGGGACAGCTCAAGCAGCCCCGCCACAACCTCGCCCAACGGCTCGCCGACGAGGTCCGCAAACGCTGGCAGCCCCGAGTCCGCGACCGGGCGAAACGACAGGCCGCCACGACCGGCGGCATCGTCATCGACACCCGGGCACGCTTCGGATTCACCGCCGCCCCCGGCACCACCGACGACCCGCGACTGCGGCCCATCACCCAAGGCCTGCCCCCGGCCTACGCAGCACGACTCTTCGACGCCCACGCCGCCGGAGCCACCGAGCAACAACTCCAGGACATCGTGGCCGAAGGACTGCAGGAGATCTACTTCAAAGACCGCGGACGACGCGCCCACGGCCTGCTGGTGGACTTCACCGACCTCGACTACCTCGACGTCGACTACTGACCAGAGCGACCCTCCCCGCCAAGGGCTCTCCGCTGTGACTACGCGTCAACTGGCCATTGAGTGCTTCCCTAACGTTGTTCGGCAGTTGACAGCTCCCAGCGCGCCCGCCAGCTTGAAACGCGGCCTTACGTGTCCCCGCTTGCAGGGTGCCAACGCCGCGCGGCCGGCAGGGCGCCTCATGTTCGATTGCGTCCGAGTAAGAGGGCAACTGATCTGGTTTGCAGGTGATTTGGGGTGTTCGTAGTGACCGTGGCGACGGTAGGTCGTTGCGTGACTCGTGAGTTCTCGACGCCCGTACCGCAGTGACGTCTCGGATGCCCGCTGGACGTTGATCGAGCCCGTGTTCGTGGCATGGCGGGCCGCTCGCACCGGTCCGGGAACCGCGGCGCGGGTGCATGATCTGCGGGAGATCGTGAACGCGATTCTCTACGTCAACCGCACAGGTATCCCGTGGGAGTACCTGCCGCACGACTTCCCTCCGTACAAGACCGTCTACGACTACTACGCCAAGTGGGGAGTGGACGGCACTACGCAGCGGGTGCACGATCTGCTGCGCGACAAGGCCCGCCGTGCCCAAGGTCGACCTGCAGCCCCGTCGGCTGCGGTGATCGATGCGCAGAGCGTGAAGACCTCCGCAAACGTCGCAGAGGCCAGCCAGGGCATCGACGCCGGCAAGAAAATCAAAGGCCGTAAGCGTCACGTGGCCACGGACACGCTCGGCCTGGTCCTGGCCGTCATCGTCACGGCCGCCTCGGTGCACGACTCCACCGGCGGAAGACGTTTGCTCGACGAGCTCGCCGCCTCGCATCCCAGCGTGACGAAGGTCTGGGCCGACGGCGGATACCAGAACAGCGTTTTCCAGCACGGAGCCGCGAGGGGCATCGACGTCGAGGTCGTGAAACGGCCCACCACCAAAGGATTCCAACCCCAGGCGAAACGCCGGGTGATCGAGCGAACATTCGGCTGGCTGATGCAGCACCGGCGCCTCGTCAGAGACTACGAAGCACTGCCCCAGCGGTCCCGCGCAATGGTCCATTGGGCCATGGCTAACAAAACCAGCCGCGAGCTCACCGGAGAATCCACACCAACCTGGCGAATCGAAACCGGCGAATCGGGCAGAGCGACCTGAACATTGATCAGATGCTCTCTAAGCCGAATTCGCTTGCTCGCACAGCCGCTGCACCTCACCCGGCACCCGCCTGACCAGCCAAATGTCACAACTTCGAGGAAAGAGGCCACTGTTGTGGGGCGCGAAGCCGGGCTGGCAGCGCATTGGAAGGGAAGGTAGGGCATGGAGCCTGTGATCGTCGGTGCGGTGGTGACCGTGGCCGTCAGCGTCGTTAACGGCATAGTGAGGATCGCCCAGCGACAGCTGAACGCCTCGGTGGAGATTGCCCGTATCACCGAGGCGGCACACACCGCCCGGGTCCGCTGCCTGACCGGGCAGGTCGCGGCAGCACCCCGCCTGGCCCGCCGTCCGGTGCCAGTCCCAGCCGACAGGATCGGAGGTGAGGACCGTGGAGGACGCCCTCGGAACTGACGTCGACCTTGCCGAACCCCTGGAGACAGCCTCCCAGCCACAGCCGGGCATCCAGCTTGCAGGCGTGCTGCATGACCAGCAATTCCCCGCGCTGGTGCGCTTCCTGCTCCTGCACGGAGCGTCCTGGCCCGAGGCTCAGGACGCCGCCCAGGACGCCTCTACCTGTTCGGCGTCAACGCCGTCACTCAGGACCTCATCGACGACCTAGCCCGCGGCTGCGAGGAAGCCAACGGCCTTGCCAGGGCCGTCGCGGAAGTAGAACGGGCCAGCAACGACTTCGTCGGCGCGGACCTCACCAACGCGAAGCTGGACGGACTGCCCCTGGAGGGGATCCTCTGGGACGCCGCCACTCTGTGGCCGCCCCTGTGGGAGACCCGGGTGCGCCACGCATCTTTGCTGTGCGACGAACAGGAGGGGATTCTCGTCGTGGCTGCCGAGGGATCCGAATCCGTAGTCCACGCCGAGGCGTAGCACGCCTAGCGGAGGCTGAGCATGATCGGGGCGCGGGCACCTTGGGTAGTCCGAGCCAGCAGCCGGGACCACGCCGCAGGACGATTTCCAACTGACCGCGGTCAACAGGACTCCGCTCGGACTGCTTCGATCCCAGTACGGGCTCTACGACGTGGACGTCCCGAGCTGCGACCACGTTCCGGTGATCACGCACAGACTTGCGGATCCCTCGGACAGGCGCGCCCCGACGCCCGGAGTGCCCTGTTGTCGTCGACGGGCGGACCCCCAGGGCAGCGACCAGATCCGGACCGTGCACGGCCGAGCGCCTCCGCCAGGTCCGCCAGAACCGCGGCCGTGGCGCGCCCTCGGCGCCACGCCACCGCCCCGATCACCTGCCCGCCGGCCAGCATCGGCGGCCAGAGGAAGCCCAGTACGGCGTATAGGAGCGCCAGCCGCCTAGAAGTGCGGCACGGGCGCATTGTTCGCGAGCCGCCTGTATGGCCTGGAGCACGCTGTCCGGCATCACTAGTCACAGCCGTGATCAGCAGAAGGCGCACGCAAGCCAGCCGCGGTGTTGGATTCCGCCGCTGCTATCCCGCGCGAGCCCCAGCGGGCGTCACGCACCATCAAAGGGGATCTTCCTCAGGCTACTGCGTCGAGCCAGGCGTCGCCGGAGGGTGGGACGAGGAAGTAGCCGCCGCCGACCGTGAGGGTGTATTTGGCCATGGCTTCGCCTTGCAGCCGGTGCTGGACGGCTTCGAAGCCTTCCGCCAGGTCGCGTTGGAAGCAGGAGAAGATCAGTCCCTGGTCGTCTGTGCTGCGGTGGTAGTTGTAGCCGCGGCGGACCAGGGGCGGGAGGTGGCGTCGGTCGGGCGCTGCTTTGCGGACGTGGGCGTCGAGTGGCGTGGTGAGGCCGTGCGGGTCGGCGGCGAAGACGGGCTGTTCGGTGCTGGGGGTGCCGTCCAGCCAGCGGCCGTTCCTGCGGCGGCCGATGATGCGCTCCTGTTCGGTGACGGTGTCACGGTCCCAGAAGTCGGTCGCCAGACGGATGATGCGGATCACCTGGTAGCTGCCCCCGATTGCCCAGGCCGGCTCGTCTTGGTCGGCGGTGATGACGGCGCGCTCGGTGACTCCGGCCGCGGTGGCGGGGTTTCCGTAGCCTTCGGTGAAGCGGAAGGGGTTCTGAGCCAGCCCTCTGCCGTTTTCTGTGCGGTTTTCGGGACGGACGCCGTCCAGGCGCCAGCGTGTCCGCCACTGCGGCAGCGCGCGCAGCGCCTTTTCGGTGGCATCCCGTACTGCAGTGGAGGATGTTCCTGTGATCTGGAGCAGCAGGTCCCCGTGTGACTGCGCCGGATCCAGTACGTCGCCGGGGAAGGCTGGCATCGGCTTGAGACGTCGGGGCGTGTTGGCGGATTCAGGAAGCACGTTTGCGCCCAGGGCCAGCCAGGCAGCGATCTTGCCTCCGTCGAGGGCTTCGACGACCTGGTGGGCGGTGCGCAGGGAGCTGCCACGCTGCTCGTCACCCGCAGCGAGGTCGAGGGAGATCACCTGTGTGAATGGCAGTGGCGCGGTACCGCGAAGATGGGCCGGTGCCTGTTTTGAGTCGGATGCCGTGTCGCGCAGGGCGGCGGCACTTACCGTGGCCAGCCCACCGGCGCCGATGGCGGCAGCGATGGTGGTGTACAGGACCCCCCGCCGGCTGCGCAGCACGGAGGGGCGATTCCTGCCAGCCTCAGCAGGTTCCATACAGATTCCCCCGGACGGTCAGGAACAGGCGTCAGTCGTAGAGAAAGGTCGGTCCGCTGCCTGTCCTTCTGAGCCCCATGGACTCAAGCGACTTGTCTCGGTCTTGCCGCTGGTCAAAATCCTGAATTGCTTTCAAACCGGCTTGAGGTACTACACGCGACACGTCGGCGAGGACCGTCTGGAGGGTGGTTCCGACCAGGGTTGCGGCATCGTTGAGGGCAGCGAGCACGAACAAGTTGTCGTACGGCTGGTCGAGCCGCCCCTCCGCCAGGCTCACGGCGACAAGACCGCGCTTGAGGGGCTCCACGGACATGGTCCGGACTGCCGTGGACGCCATCCGCTGCCCGTGAGCGCTGAGTATTGCAGCGGCTCTCCTGTCGGTGCTTTCAACCATTTTCTGCCTGGCTTGCGCGGATCCGGACATATACGCGACGACGATCGCCTCGACCTCTGCGTCCAGTTCATGCGGAAGCCGGATCCTGAGGTAGCCGTTGAAGCGTTTGTCGCGAAGGCGTGACAGCGAGGCTTCCTGTCCCTGTCCGCTGTTGGCGTCCTGCCTACGGGACAAGATAGTCCCCTTTCCATCGGTACCCGGCTTGCAGCAGTTGCTGAATCTCGCGTGCGAGGACTGAAGGCTCCTGGCGTTCTGTGTTCCAGTACGTTCCCTTTGTGGGTGAGGCGACGTACACGGTGCCACGCTGGTTGATGATGGTCTGAATCCACGCGTCATTCTTGGCGAGATTCCAGGGATCGGCAACGAGCTTGGCATAACCGGGCCATTGACCTCCCACGGCGGTGTCCGGAAGCCGCCCGATTACCGGTATGCCCTGGCTGGGGTGCCAGGCTTCGCCTGGGGCAAGTACGTCGGTGGAGGCGTTCGGGGGAGCCCATCTGTAGCCTCCACCGCAGTTGTGCACCAGAAGAGACGTCGTGCCGGCGAGCACATAGTAGGTGTGCAGGTCGTCGACGGTGAGGTTGTAGACCGAGGCCTGCTGGGTGTGGTGTCGGATCGCGGTGATCTGGACCCAGGTGCCGCTGCTGGTCTGCAGCCACTGTCCCGCTTTGAGGTCGCCGGCGTCGACCCATTGGTGGAGTTGGGGGACCCAGAAGGGGTGGCCATCGGTGGCGGTGATGCTGCCGGTTTTCGTTCCGGTGGGCCCGTCGGTGTCGAGGGTGAGGTCGACGAGCTGTTTGTCCCCGTCTCCCTTGATCAGTGCGGTGACCTTGCGGGGCCCGCTGTCGCCGGTTTCGGGGTCGGCGGCGATGACGGTGTCGCCGATGGCAACGTCCTTGATGGGTTTACGGGTGCCGTCGGCCATCAGCACGGGGGTGTCGCCGGTAAAGCTGTTCGGCAGCGCGCAGCTGCCAAGTTTGGAGCCGAGTCTGCCCTCGAGCATGGCGCCGAAGCCCTCGCCGAGCATGCCGGCCAGGCAGCCGGTGGCGGCGGACTGGCCGACCTGGCCCCAGTTGACCTTGCGGCCCGAGAGACGCTGGCTGAGCCAGTCCAGGCCGCCGTCCATGAGGCCGCCGACGACGCAGGCAGCGATCATGGGGTTGTTGCCGGAGGGGTCGGTGTAGGTGGTGGGGGAGGCGAGGGCGTACTGGTAGAGGTTGGCGCCGCCGGCTTGGCCGCTGGGGTCCTGGGAGATGAAACGGCCGGTCTGCGGGTCGTAGTAGCGGTCGCGGTAGTAGAGCAGGCCGGTGTGGTCGTCCTCGCGTCCGGTGAAGGTATAGGGGTTGGTCGAGGTGGCGCCGGAGGCGGTGGGGGTGCCGTTCGGGTCGTAGGCGTAGGTGGTGGCGACGGTGCCGTCGGTGTTGGCGAGGCCGACCACGCTGCCGAGAGCGTCGGTCAGGTAGAGCTTCGTCGTGCCGCCCTCGCTGCGGGTGAGGTATTTGTCCAGGCCCGAGGCGGCCACAGTCGCCGTGGTCGTGCCTGAACTGTCCTGTTCCACCAGCGGGTTGGATCCGTCGGTGAGGTACCGACTGGTGGTGGTGCCGATGGTCTTGGAGACGCGTCCGCCGAGCGGGTCGTAGCCGAACGCCGAGGCGATGCCTGCCTTGGTCAGCCCAGTCAGCTGTCCGCGGCCGTTCCAGGTGTAGCTGCGCAAGCCGTCGTTGGTGAGCTGGCCGTCCGTGTTGTAGGTGAAGGTGCGGCCGTCGTAGCTGGTGATGCGGTTGTCTTTGCCGAACTGAGTTCCGGTCTCGGCGGCGGGCAGGGCCACCTTTGCCAGCGAGCCGGTCAGGCCCGTCTGCAGTGCCCGCTCGTCCCGCGTGTAGGTCAAATCCCCGATGGTCTTGGTGCCTTGGGCATACGCGATGGACTTGATGACGCCGGTGGTGTCGTAGCCGGTGGTGCGGGTGATGCCGCCGGGCAGGGAGGCAGTCTTCGCCCGGCCCACGGTGTCCAGGCCGAAGGTGACCTGCTGACTGCCGGAGGTGACCGAGGTGAGGATGCTCGACTTGTCCCAGCCGTAGGAGGTGCTGGTGCCCGCCGTGGTCATCGTGGAGCGCCGGTCGGCGGCGTCGTAGCCGTAACTGACCTTGCCGGTCGGGCCGGTGACGGAGGACAGCCGGTCGTAGACGTCGTAGCCGAACGACTGGGTGCCGGCCTGGCTGTCGGTGATCTGCTTGGGCAGGTCGTGGTCGTCGTAGTCGTAGGCGGCAGTGGACTCGGGTTGGCCGACGGCGTTGACCCCGTACTGGGCGGTCTTCAAGCGCCCGAGCAGGTCGTATTCGGCGGTGGCTGCCTGGCCTGATCTATTGGTCGCCTGCTTGAGGTGGCCGGCCGCGTCGTAGGCGAACAGGGCCTGCGCGCCGAGTGGGTCGGTGGCCGTCTTGGGCCGGTCTGCGTCGTCGTAGGCCCAGGTGGTGGTGTTGTCGCGGGCGTCGGTCAGGGTGGTGAGGTTGCCGTTTTCGTCGTAGCCGAGGCCTGTGCTGTTGCCCAGCGGGTCGGTGATCTGCCGGGGCTGGTTGAGCTTGTCGTAGGTAACGGTGGTCAGCGAGCCCGCCTCGTCGGTCAGGGCGGTGATCCGGCCGGCCGCGTCGGTGAACTGACGGGTGGTGCGGCCCTCGGAGTCCTTCACCGACGCCAGGTCGCCGTGACTGTAGGTGTATTCGGTGACGGCGTTCGCATTGTCGGTGACCGTTTTGATCTGGCCGTCCGCGCCGAGGCTGAAGGTGGTCTTGCGGCCTTCCGGGTCGGTCGCGGTCTGCAGGTCACCTGCCGCGTCGTAGGTGAAAACGGTGCTGTTGCCCAGCGGGTCGGAGGACGTGCTGGGCTGGTCGTAGGGGCCGTCGAACGCCGTGGTCCCGCTTCGGCGGGCATCGGCCGTGCCCGCCAGCTCGAGCGAGGAGGTGGCGTGCCCGTGAGCGTCGTAGGACAGTTCGGTGCGCCGCCCGTAGGGGTCGATCACCGCGCTGACGCGGTGATTGGTGCCCCGCTCGTAGACCGTCTTGCGGGCCAGCGATGTCCCGTAGGCCGCGGTCTCTGCGATGCCGAAGCCGGCATCGTCGAACTCCACCCGGCGTACCGCGCCGCCCGGTTCGGTCACCTGCGTCGCGGTGACCTGTCCGGTGCCGGTGGTGGTGTAGGCGAAGGAGTACTCCTGCCCCTCGGCCAGCGTCTGCTGTTTGACCCGGCCGTTCGCGTCGTAGGTGTTGGTCATGTAGACGATGCCGCGGGCGTCCTTGGCCGTCTTGATGCGGTTCGAGGTGCCGTCGTAGGTGTACGAACTCACCTTCCCGGCCGGGTCGGTGACCGTCTCCAGCCGTCCCGTGCTGTCGTAGCCGTAGGACGTCGTGCGGCCCGTGTTGTCCCGTGCGCCGGTAACGCGGTGCTGGCTGTCGTAGGCGAGGGAGATCCAGCGACCGCCGGGGGTCGTGATGGTGGTGATGTCGCCCTTGGAGCCGTTGGACCGGGTCAGGCGGATCGCGTTGCCGTGGCGGTCGCGGATCTCCTTCAGCGGCCCGTACCAGGGGAAGATGTAGTCGCTTCCGTCGCGCAGCCGCAGGTTCCATCCCCCCGACTCCTGCTGGATCTTGGAGCCGTTCAGGGCGGTGGGGGTGCCTTCGGGTTCGAAGACGGCGTCGCCGTAACTGCCGCCGGCTGACGTGCGGACGAAGTGCACCTTCTTTCCGCCCGGCAGGTACAAGTCCACCTCTGTGTAGAGGTGTCTGGAGTGCAGGTACATGTTGTACGACAGGTCGCGGCCGATGCCGAAGGCGCGCGAGCGGGAATCGCCCTGCCAGTAGGTGCGGGTGACCTCGGCCGACCCCAGCGGGTCGGAGACGCCCAGGTCGGTGCGGGAGTCGGTGAGCAGCCCGGTCTGGAGGTCGACCGGGTCGCCCGACAGCCAGTCGAAGAGGTCCGCGATGGCGGAGATGTCGAAGGGGATCGCGTCAGAGACGCTGATCATGGCGCCGGTGAAGGCCCAGATCTTCGTCTTCTTGTCGGGGACGACCTGCTTGCCGTCGCGGGTGACCGTGCCGTGCCCGTAGGTGTGCCAGCCCTTGCCCGCCGGATCGTAGGCGAGGAAGTCGACCCGGGAGCCGGGGGCTTCGTCGGTGTAGTTCGGGTAGATGATCTGCGCGCCGTCGGGGAAGACATAGGTGCCGCCCGGCTGCACCGTGAAGAAGATCGGCACGACGCTGTTCTTCGGCAGCGGGAACGGCGAGCGGTCCACCGGGATCGCGGTGATGCCCAGCTCGGTGACGGTTTTGCCGTGCTCGTCGCGCACCACCGAGCCCTTGGGCAGGCGGACCTCAAGGCCGGGGATGTCGGGCGTGGTCAGCGTGACGTCCGTCTTGGCCGGGGCGTCGAAGGCGACGGTGTGCTTGGTGTCCAGCGGGCTCATCCAGACGGGGAAGCCCAGGTCCGTGCTGTGGCCCGCCACCGGGTGGATGCGGATGTCGTAACGGCCGTAGGTGCGTTTCTTGGTGTTCGCACTCGCGCCGTCCACGGTCAGCGTCTTCGCCGCCGCGCTGATGCCGGCCAGCAGGAAGCGGCCCTTGGCGTCGGTGCGCACGCTCTGCTTCCCGATCCGGACGCTCACCCCGGCCAGGGGCTTGCCGTCCAGCTTCAGGACGTGTCCGGTCAGGGCCGTGCTGTTGGGCGGGGCGCGCAGCCGGGCCGGGGCCTTGGGGGCCGCTCCGCGCTGGGTGAGCCAGTCGCGGCCCTTGAGGTTGGCCGTGCCCGGATGCCAGGCGTCCGCTCCCCTCGGCACGATGCCCGCGGCCTTCTTCGCCTTCTCCACCTTGGCCGCGGCCTGCCGCTGGAGGGCCTCGCACCGGTCGGCGGGCACCTGAAGCCAGTCGGGCCGCGGCACCAGGAAGCCCTGGGCCAGCTGCTCCACCAGGCATGCCGAGCGCATTGAGGGGCGCGGCAGATCGGTGGTGAGGGCTTTGGCCGCGGTGGCCGCGGTTGCTGTCTTGAGCGTCAGATTGACGGTGCCGGTGGCCAGGCTGCTGGGGTTGATCTGCACCCTGTAGGTGCCGGATTCGGCGACGTTGGTCAGCGCGATGGTGCCGGAGGCACCGGCCGACACCAGCCGTCCACTGACCACCTTGGTGCCGGAGGGGGCCAGCACCGTCACCGACAGGCTCTTGGTGAACGTGTTCGCCGCCAGCCCCAGCGACAGGTTGTTGCCCGCCTGCGCGCTGAACGAGGCATGGATGTTCTGCCCCGGTCGGGTCACCGTCGCCTTGACCGCAGCACCACCCAGCGGCAGCGTCCCCACGTCGGCCGGCTTCGACAGGGTCAACGTCACCTTGCCGGTCTCCAGCTTCCTACCGGTCACCCGCACCGTGTACGTGCCCGCCGCCGTCAGCGCCGTGCTGTCCCAGTCGCTGTCACGGCCGGGGGCCGAGGTGAAGCTGGTGACCGACTTGCCGTCCGGTCCGCTGATCGCGACGGTCGCGTACGTCGGCACCGTGGTCGCCGTGGCTCCCAGGCTGAGATAGTCCCCCACTGCGCCGGTGAAGGTAGCGACGCCGTCCTGCCCGGGCCGGGCGAGGTTCAGGGTCGTCGACGCGCCGGCCGCATCGAGCCTTCCGGCCTGGACGTAGTGCGAGATGGTCACCTTCAGCGTGCCGGTGCCGCCGGAGTCGGGATCGCAGCGCAGCGTGTACTGGCCCGTCTGCGACAGCGAGTCGATGTCCAGTGAGTTGCTGTCGCCGTCGGGAGCGGGCAGGTAGTCACCTCGCGTGCCGTCCGGCAGATACACGTAGCAGCGGGTGTAGCTGCTCATCGCCGTGGCGTCCACACCCACGCTCAACGACTCGCCCTTGGCCGCGGTGAACGCCCAGGCACCGTCCTGCCCCATCCGGGACAGACCGGTCGTCACTGTCGGCCCGTCGAAAGCCACCGCCTCGCCCACCGGCTTGGACAGCAACACGGCCACGGAGCCGGTGTCGGTGCTGCTGCGCGGGTCGATGACGAACTGGTACGTCCCCGTCTCCGGCAGGTCGAGGACCTCCCAATCGGCCGACGTGCCGGAGAAGTTGCTTGCATCGACGCTGCTGCCCTGCGGGGAGATGAGGCTGATGTCGGCGAGGGCGGAGAATGTGGCCCCCTCAAGCCCGAATCCGATGGCATCGCCCCGGTTCGCATCGAACAGGATCCGCGCCTTGTGGCCGGCGGCCGCCACCGAGACCTGTGACGGGTCCGTATCGGTCACCGAGGCGCGCATGGTCGTGTCGTAGAGCGCCTCGTTGGCGTCTGCGGTGACGGTGAAGTCGCCCGGCGCAGTTGCCGATCCGTCCGGGGTGTCCAAGTCCACGCGTCCGGTGCGGGCGGTGGGCGGGACCTCGACCGTCAGGGTCGTGTTCGTGCGGTCTTTGACCTCGGCGACGATGCCGTTGAAGCGCACGACGTTCTCGGTCGCGGCGGTCGCGAACCCCGTACCGGTGATGACGACTTGGGCACCGGTCGCACCCGAGGCCGGCTCGACCTTTGAGATGGTGGGACCGGCAGCAGCTACCGTGAACGACTCGGTGGCCTCGACCGTCTTCCCGGCCACAGTCACGGCCACCTTCCCGCTGACCGCATCCGAGGGCACGCTCACCACGAGGCGCGTGGCGGAGGCCGACGTGACGGTGGCGGCCTTGCCGCCAAAGGTCACGGCATTGCTGGCAGCGGTGGGGGAGAAGCCGGTGCCGGCGAGGGTGACCTTCGCATTCACCTTGGCCCGGACGGGGACCACCGACAGCACCGACAACGTGCTGGAGGCATACCGGTCGATGCCCAGCCGGTTGCCGGCCTTGTCGTAGCGGTAGCGCGCCGTTTCACCACCGGGATCGGTCACGCCGACCAGGCGACCCGCGGCATCGTAGGCGTAGACAGCGTTGCCAGTGATGGGTTCAGCAGCGGCGGAGTCCGCAGGCGTGGGGGATGCGGCTTTCTGCTGGAGCGGTCCTGCCTGCGAGGAGGCGGTGGCCTGGGAAGGTTCTGGTCGTGGTGGCATGGCGTCGGCCGACACGGTTCCGGCAGCCAGCGCGAGAACCAGCGCGCCCACCGGTATCAGCCGTCGTCGGCCAGATCTGATAGCACGAAGAAATCCGCCCCGCGATCGCATGCGCCCTCCCCAGAGCACTTCACAGGGCACCTGCACCCCGTGAACCCCACCCACAACGCACGATCGCCACATCGTAGGCACGGAAAGTCATGTACGCGCCATGTGTGGCGTTGTCTGGCCGAGACCTAGCCCCATCCCTGCCGGGTACCGGAATGCTCCCCCTGCGCGGATGGGGCCCGTATCCGACTGGCGAACCGACGTGAGAGAGCCAGCAGGGCCATCAAGCGGAAGACACCTCAGCGGCATGGGCGATGGCTGGAATCCGGCGCGGTGAGCAAGGCAATCCAGTGGCACGCACCGGTGTTCCTAGGAGCTCCGTTGCTGGATCAAGCGGTGCAAGACCGCCGGCCCTGGTGCCGATCTGCCGTCACGAGAGCATCCAGACGCGCCCGTACTGTCCTGATGAGGTCATCCTCGCCTCTTGGAGCATGGCCTTTGCGTTGCCACGACGGAAGAAGCAGCAGCCCAAGACTCCCTCCGCGGCACCAGGGCTGCGGACGCGCCGTATGCGAGCGAAGTGGCTGCCGTCAGGATCCTTGGAAAGCCGGACAGGCCTGGCATCGCTGCTGGACAGCTCGCCGCTCCTACCCTGCGCCACCCCAAGGGACTGCTACCCAGCTCTGGTTGAGCGACCCGTCGCAACGGAACTGCGCAGCCTGCGCGTTGTTGGCGGTACTTGCGTTCGAGATGCCCAAGCAGAGGCCGCTCTTGCGATTCTTCAGCGCGAATACACTGCTGGAGACCCAATCGATCAGCCAGTCCTGGTTGAGGTCGCCTGACCCCCTCGCCTGGATGGCCGCCGCGCCAGCCGAGGTGCTGGCGCCGTCGATCCCGAGGTTCAAGCCGGATTGTCGGTTCTCGAAGCTGGAGTAGTTGCCTTCTGAGTCAAACAGCAACCACTTTTGCGCGGTCTCGCCGGTGTAAGAATGCTGGACGATCTTGGCACCGACGTCGACGCTGCCACCTGAAGGCTGCAGGTACTTCTGGGACTTGTAGTTCTTGATTCCCACGTCGATGTACGTGCTCGCGCCTGAGATGCTTGAGGGCGACAGGGGTGTCGGGTCGCTGCTCTGCGGCGACTGGCCCTGAGCGAGCGCGGGACTGGCCACCGCCGTCAGCGCCCCGACCACAATTGCCGTGACGATGTTCCTGGCATGTCTTCGCATATCGCCTTCCTCCGCCTCGCGATTCGGTTGACGGGTACACAATCAGACCGCTGGAGGGTGCCGCTAGATCGCTTGGACACTTAGACTTAAATCGCCCGCTTGACGGGGCATGCCTTGAATGCTTTGGAGGCAAGCGCGGCCCGGGGTCGGGTCATGCGAGGCAGAAGGCCCCGGCCGGACGAGGGAGACCAGCCGGGGGCGCAGGTGGCGCAAGCGGAGGGCGGTCGCCTCTCGGCGGAAGGCTCCACGGGGGTTCAGCTAGGCCGTGTATCGGAAGTCCCAGGTAGGAAGGCTCGGGGTTCCTCTGTGAGCCAGAATGCTCGGATGGTCATGCTTGAGACTCCCCGATTAGTCCTGCGTCGTTGGCGCGCGGATGACGTTGTGCCCATGGCTGCTGTCAATGCAGATCCCGAAGTGATGCGGTGGATCGGTGACGGCAGTGTCCGTGACGAACAGCAGACTCGCTGCGGCATCGAGGCAGCAGAGCGCGAGTGGGACAGGCAGGGCTTCGGCCTGTTCGCCGTGGAGATCCGCTCGACGGGCGAACTGGCCGGATTCACCGGTCTTTCGGTCCCCGAGTTCATGCCGGAGCTCCTGCCTGCGGTTGAGGTTGGCTGGCGGCTGGGGCGTACCTACTGGGGGCAGGGCCTGGCTACGGAGGCCGCTGCGGCTGCAGTGCGATTCGGCTTCGAGGACTGCGGACTGGGCCGGATTGTCAGCATCGTCCAGCTGGACAACGGCGCCTCTGAACGAATCATGACGAAACTGGGGATGCATCCGGTCGGTGAGGCCGTCGATCCCAGCTGCGATCGTCGGGTGCGGGTGTTCGAACTGTCATCGGACCAGTACGTCACAACCACTCGTTGATGGCGGCAACGAGGACTGTCGCCTCATAGCGAACCGCCAGCTTGTCGTAGCGCGTGGCGACGGCGCGGTGTCTCTTGAGGCGGTTGATCCCGCACTCGACCGCATGACGCTCGCGGTGGTCGTCTGGGTCGAAATGTGGTGGTCGGCCGCCGCGGGAGCCGAGCTTCTGCCGGTTGCGGGCCTGGTCGGCCTTGTCGGGAATGGTGCAGCGGATGCCGCGGCGGCGCAGGTAGGCGCGGTTCTTGCCGGAGGCGTACGCCTTGTCCGCCCGCAGGCGGTCGGGGCGGATGCGTGGCTGGCCCGGCCCGATGCGAGGCACGCGAACCTTTGCCAGCACGGGCTCGAACTGCGGCGAGTCTCCACGTTGTCCTGCCGTCACCACGATCGACATGGGCTTCTGACCTTGCTCGACGGCCAGGTGGAGCTTGGTGGTGAACCCGCCGCGCGACCTTCCCAGCCCGTGATCACGGGGCTCAGTGAAGAGGCCACCCGGTGGTTCCTTCTGCAGGTCGCCCTGCTTGCGGGCTCCGGCCGCATGTTGGTGGGCGCGGCAGACGGTGGAGTCCACGCTCAGGTCCCAGACGATCGTGCCATTCATGTCGGCTAGGGACTGGAGGTGGGTGAGGATCCGGTGCCAGGTGCCGTTCCGCTGCCATCGGCGGAACAGGTCATAGATCCGACCCCACGGCCCGTACTCGACAGGTACATCCCGCCACGGAACGCCGGTCCGGACCCTGAACCGTATGCCGTCGATCAGCTGCCGCCGAGGCCAGACAGGCGGCCGCCCCGCCCTGGCTCCCTTTGGCAACAGCGGCTCCAGCACCGCCCACTGCTCGTCCGTGAGATCTCCCCGACCCATGAACCATGATCATTCGGCTCAAGATCCACTTTCGATACACGGCCTAGACGATCGTCCCCACGGGTTATAGATGAGGCCTGGGGGCGGCCCCCTCCGCAGCCACGTACGGAAGTAGGGCGACCTGCCGCTGCCTGTTCCTTCGTTGGCGACAGAGAGTGCCGTCCCGTGCGGCGCCATGACCGTCGGCCTTTTGGCCGGCATTCGCCCAATGTGCAGCGTCTACAGGTTGATACCCAAGACCTGCGCCACCGCAGCGACCGGCCGCCGCTGGAAAGCAGCGCTTGGTCGCGACGACCCAGCCCTCGCTCCAGATGGGGTCTCCGCGCCACGAGGGCAGGCGAATTCGCCTGCAGAGCAGCGCCATCGCACCGTCAGCTCTCGCCGGGCTGTCCCTCAGAGTGCCGCTGACGGCCTCTCGCACTCGTACCGGTCCAGTGGGAACGCCCCAGTGCAATCATGGATTTCCAGGATCTGTTTCGCTTGAAGGGCATCTCGAATATCTGGGAGAACAGCCATGCCGCGAGCACCGAAACCGGCAGGGCCAAGACAAGCGTGAACCAGAACGTGGGCAGGCCCGCCGACACGAAATGCGGGGCGACTCGGCGAATCACGGTCATAACGATCGGCAGATGGATCAGGTAAAGGCTGTAAGAGAAGCTGCCGAGACCTTGGATGGGGCGCGTGGTCAGGAACCGTACGAGGGCGGCGTGTCTGCCGGTGGCGACCGCCGCAAGGACCATTGTCATAGCGGGCGCGATGGCAAGATCCACCCAGAAGTAGTGGTTCACCGTCCAGACAGAACCCTGAACGACGCCAAGAACCAGGACGGGTATGGCGGCCAGGACGGCGAACCACGCCCACGGCAGGCGTTGAACCCTGTCAGACGCAACGACGACTCCCGCGCCTACCATGCCTGCGACGAACACCGGAGCGAGGTGTGGAGCCAGCCAGTTGTCACCCTCCGTAGGCGTTGCGCCAGTCGCCATCAAGCCACCGATGGTAACCGGGAGTGCCACGCAACCCATCAGGACCGCAGCGCTCAACCGCCGCCGGACAAAAAGGAGGAGGGGAAAGAGGACATAGAGTTCGATCTCCACTCCGATCGACCAGAAAGCGCCGTTCGGTGTTGGAGCGGTGAACATGTCCTGAGCGACGAGGCCATACACCCAAACTGTTGCGTCGGTGGGTGGTCCGAAGTGTGAAGCCGGCACCACGAGCCAGGAAATGATCAGACTCACGGCCAGGGCTGCCCAGTACGGGGGCAGGATGCGCCAGGCGCGCCGGCGCAGGAACTGGGCTACACCGCCCGACCGCCAACCGTGACGCGCCGGAGAGATCGCCAAGGAGAAGCCCGACAAGACCAGGAAGAAGACGACGGCGAGTCGCCCGAACATCAGCCCGTCCAGCCATCCAGGCGCCGAGCTTTCGGGATATCCCGGGAAGGTGTATAGCCAGCAGTGGAACAGGACCACGTACAGTGCCGCCAGACCGCGAAGGCCGTCCAACCCCAGCACTTGCCTATGACCATCGTGTGCTCCGCTCGCCTGCTCCTCCTGCCCCGCTGGAGCAGCTAAGTTGGCATCGCTGCTGACCGGACGGCTCGAATCCACTGAAATGGCTCAACCCTTTCTCTAGACGGCGTGTTTGCTGCACGCAGCCGACGCCTCGGCAGTCGTTGCATGGTGCAACCTGCGGCAGGCATCTCCGCCGATCCGTTTCCCCGGCAGGGAGGGGTGGCGCGGTGGCGCCCACAGTAATCGGTACGTTGCGTCCGGCTGAGCAGTTCAACGCTCCGGCATGCATGATCCACGGCTCGTTCGGACAGATCTGCGCTCACGCAGAGGCAGTTCCAGCCAGGCCGATCTGGCCCAACGGACTGCACCTCAGCGGCACTGAGGCGTTCGAGCCCCAGGAGCCGGAACTGGGCGCCGCTCGCTCCTCGGCGCTGCCGAGACCATCTGAGTTGCTGGTTCACTGATCGTCATGCAGGTCAGATGGCGGTGAAGTACTGAAGCCGGTGACAACTGCCCTGCCTCCGCGCTGCTGGTGACAAGTAGCGTGCCGACCTGGTGACAACTACCGTGCCTCGCCGTACCGAAGCCGCAGGTCAGTGGCCGCCGATGATGACAACTATCGTGCTTCGACACATGTGATCCGGCTACCCGAACCACACCAAGCCAGCGGTTCAGGCCGGCGTGTGAAGGGCAGTGTCTTCGGGCTGCGCGTCGGTCTGCGAAGCAGCCGTTGGCTCCAGTACGTCGGGGGCGGTGTAGAAGACTGAGCTGCCTTGCTTGGTGCGCTGAGCCTGGCTCTTGGCCACGAGTCCTTCGAGCGTGACGCGCACGACCTTGGTCTTGATGCCGCGTTCGGGATGGGCCTGGCCGAGCGTGTCGGAAATCTCCGCAGCGGAGCGTGGTTCGCTCTGGTCGGCGAGGTGGCGGCGGATGAGTTCTACCAGGGTGGGCTGGGTTGTCTTCGCAGCGGCTGCGGTCTTGGCTGCGGGCTTCTTGGCGGCTGTTTTCCTGGCTGTCGGGCTTGCCTGCGCGGCCGTGGCCTTCCTCGCCCTGCGCCTGCCGCTCGGTTCGGCGCTAGATTTCTGCCGGGGAGAGGGCACCGCGGTGCTCTCGGGCGTGACCGCCGGCTCGGCTGGTGCTTCGGTGATACCGAGCGCCTGCTGCATGTTCACCAGCACGGTGTGGTCCTGCTGTAGGGCGGTCAACTGCTCTTGCAAGGCGGCGATTTCCGCACCGACGCGCTCCTGTTCCTTGAGATTGTGTTCGAGGTCGTCGGTCACCCGGGCGATGTACTGCGATGTCAGTTCCGTGGTGCCAGTCGTGCTCTCGGACATGGCGCTTGACCTTTCCTCGTGTGCGGCCGTGAGGGGGACGTCTGCGGGTCGCTCCTGACGGGGCAGCGTCCTGCCAATCGGTGCCGAACGGCGCCGCAGAGCTCACGCCATCTCTGCAGTATGTGCCTTGGGGTAGTGATGGTACGGACCGGCGGAGCTTCAGTGACCTCCCTCGGCCCGCGGTCGGCCTCAAGGCAGTGGTGCCTGGCACCTGCGGGACGGCACTGCTGGGCGGCCTCGGGTACGGGGCTGGGGCAGTTGCCAGAACACTTCGTCGGTCTCCCGGTTGTGATGCCAGGCTCCCAGCGTGCGGGTGGTCACCAGCCGGTCGAGCAGTTCTCCGGTCTGCTGCGGGGAGTGCCCGCACAGACGGGCGAGGACGTCCATGTCGGTGCCGTGGTCGACGCAGGCGTGTGCGGCCAGTACCAGGGCGGTCAGCCGCAGGGCGGGCGGTGCGGCCGGCAGGGCCAACGGGGCGGGGTGCAGCGCCCAGTGGGCGGCGCGACGGCGGGCGCAGCGACCCGGTGCCTGGTCCAGGACCGCGGCATCGAGCAGCCGCACCCGCAGGGACGGCGACCTCACATCCGGCGGCTCCAACCAGTCGGCGTGGGCCAGTTCCTGCCACAACTCCCGGTGCCCGCGCAGGCGCATGCCGCGCAGCAGGCCCGCCGGCAGCCGCACGTGCCCGCGAGTATCGGCGCGCAGGGCGCACTGCAGACCCAGCAGTCGGGCGCCGGGGGAGGAGAACCGGGGCAGCGCGACGCCGAGGTAGGTGAGCATCTCCCGCACGCGCACCCGCTCGTCGAACTCCGTACGACCTCCGGTGCGTGCAGCAGACGGGGGATGGGTGGCGGGCTGCGGCCGGGGGGAGCTGAGCAGGGTGTCCGGCACCACGGCGGTATGGCTGGTCGCCGCCGCGCAGGCCGCGCAGGTGTCGGCCAGCCGCCAGGTGCGGCCGCTGCGGTCGCGAGTAAGGGCGAGCAGCACCCGCCCGGCACAGCCGCGATGGCGCGGATGCCACACACAGCCCTGCAACCGGCACTGGCAGCTGCGCAGATACACCGGCAGCGCGTCCGCGCGGGCATGGCAGGCCAGATGCGCCAGGACGGCCGACCGTGCGGAGGACGCCTGGAGAGGAGAGGTGCGGGCGGTACACGAGGGGCAGACCAGTGTGGGGCCGCCCGCCTGCGGACGCAGCTCCACGGTCCAGATGCGCCGCACTGCGGCATGCGCGCCGGCAAGCCTCATCGGCTGGTTGTCCTCCCGTCTGTCCGTGCCGTGGCGGGGGCTCACCGTGTCAGGCCCCCGAGACGGACGCACCGTAGTGCAGATTCCCGCACCGCGAATATCGCCCTCACTCCCACCTCCGGCGAAAGTGCAGAAACCCGCACTGACAGGGCAGGGGTCTGCACCGTCGGATGGTCGGGTGACGATCTTGCCGCCCGACCCCGACCTCACCGCGCTGCGCGTGACGCTGGCGCGCCTGCGGGGCGAACGCGGCTGGACCTTCGACGAACTCGCCGACCGCAGCGGTCTTGCCCGGCGCACCCTCATCGACCTCGAACACGGCCGCACCACCGGCAGTATCACCACCTGGCACGCCCTCGCCCACACCTTCGACGTGCCCATCGAGCACTTCCTGGGGACCCTGTGCGACGACCACGCCCCGCCCGGCACGGCCGCTCTCTGAACCCTCACTCCGTCCCGGTGTGCACCACCTCACGAATCACCCGATCAGGCACTCAGGTCTCGAACGGTCATCCGCGATAACGCTCATGTGTGCGGGCTCGTTGGGCCGGCCGTGGGACAAACCCCCGACGCGTTGCTCACGCCTGCGTGTCGCCTGGCACGGTCCGGGCCATGTGCCCCACGCCCGCCCCCAACGGCCGCCACTGGGACGGCAGCCCCCGCGCCGCCCACCACCCCCGCCCGCTCCGGGTGACCACCACCAGCCCCAGCCGCCTGCTGCGCGCCGGACAGACCGGCCGCTGCCGCCACTGCGGCAGCCGCATCGACCTCTACCAGCGCGCCGACCAGCGGCCCATCGCCCTTCACCCCGACGAACTGGCCACCGCCGACGTCCCCGAATCCTGCCGCTGGCACCTCAGCGGCGGCATCGCCTACCCGCACGGCGACAACAGCGCCTGGTGCCGCATCCCGCATGCCGTGCTCTGCCCCCACCGCATCCCCACCTGCCGGCCCGGCCCCCGCATCGAGGCGATCCGCCGCCAACTCGCCGTCCGCGCCCGCCGCCTGATCGACACCGGGACCCTCACCCCCGCCCCACGCGCTACCCCGCAGCCCGACGCTCCCCAGACCGGGGGACCCGACCGCCCCGTCGTCCAGCTGCTGCTGTGCCGCTACCTCGCCCAGCAGCGGATCGAGGACCTGCGCTGCGTCGCCCAGACCCGCCACCGCCACCGCCCCCACCCCGTCCTCACCCCTGGCCCGGCCGGGATGTGGAAACTGCTGCCCACCACCGCCCAGCACGGCCAACTCGCCCTGCCCGACGCCCTGATGGCCGTCTACGACCTGGGCCACCTCTCCTACAACGAACAGCTGCGCTGGCGCACCCAGCGCTGCCCGGCCCACGCCACCGCCCCCGGCACCGCCGACCTCGCCCTGGCCTGCTGGGAACCCTTCGACCCCCTCCTGCACGCGGCACACATCCACACCCGCCTGCCCCACCCCCCGCCCCGCCCGCACCGAAGGGGATGACCAGTGCCACACCACGCCCTGGAAATCACACTCACCCGCCCCCTGCCCCCGGCAGCCCTGCACCGCGCCACCCGCGTACTGCCGCTCGCCGCCAACCACGACGCCACCCGCCTGATGGCCCTCGTCGCCGCCAAGACACCGCAGCGCGCCGCCCACCGGCTGCGCCACCGCCTCGGCACCCGGCTGCCCATCGACGTGATCACCACCCACTACCTGGACGCTGACCACACGGTGCTGCTCAACGTCGCCTTCCCGCCCGCCGTGCACACCGCGCTGACGGCCGACGCCCGCCGCGCCCGCCAGACTCCCGAGCGCTTCCTGGAACTGGCCCTGCGCCGGGCCCTGGCCGAGCACGCCGAGCAGGAGACCGACCGGCTCGACCGCGCGGTGCGCCAACTGCTGGCCCACACCACCCCCGCCTACCTGCTGGCCGCCGTCGGGCACGCACTCACCCGGCTCCCCGAAAGGCCCACCCCGTGAACCCCACCGACGAACAAACGGCCGCCGCCGACGCTTTCCACGCCGGCCACCACCTCGCCCTGCAGGCCGGCGCCGGCACCGGAAAGACCACCACCCTCGCCCTCCTCGCCCACACCACCACCCGCCGCGGCCGCTACCTCGCCTACAACCGCGCCATCGCCCAGGACGCCCGCACCCGCTTCCCCACCACCGTCCAGTGCAAGACCGCACACGCACTCGCCTACGCCGCCGTCGGCCACCGCTACACCCGCCGCCTGAACGCCCCCCGCCGCCCCGCCTGGCAGACCGGACAGGCCCTCGGCATCACCAAAACCCTCCGCATCGGCGACCGAGACCTCTCCCAACGCGCCCTGTCCAACGCCGCCCTGCGTACCGTCACGCGCTTCTGCCACACCGCCGACGAGGCCATCACCCCCCACCACGTCCCCCGCCTACGCGGCCTCGAAGACACCGACCTCCACGACCAACTCGCCGCCCACATCGTGCCGTTCGCCCGCAAAGCCTGGGCCGACCTGCAGCACCCCGACGACGGCGCCGTCCGCTTCGACCACGACCACTACCTCAAGATCTGGGCCCTCACCCGGCCCCGCATCCAGGCCGACTTCCTGCTCCTGGACGAGGCCCAGGACACCAACCCCGTCGTCGAACAGATCTTCCTGGGCCAGCGCGACCACGCCCAACTGGTCATGGTCGGTGACTCCGCCCAGGCCATCTACCACTGGCGCGGCGCCAAAGACGTCATGACCGGCTTCGACGGCACCCCACTCGCCCTGTCCCAGTCCTTCCGCTTCGGCCCCGCCCTCGCCGCCGAAGCCAACCGCTGGCTGCACCTCGCCGACGCCCCCATCCGCCTGACCGGCACCGCCAGCGTGCCCACCGAACTTGGCCCCGTCACCCACCCGGACGCCGTACTGTGCCGCACCAACGTCGGTGCTATGGCCCAAGTCATGACCCTCATGGCCGCCGGATACCAAGTAGCCCTGGCCGGGGGAGGAGACAGCCTCCAAGCCCTGGCCCACGCGGCCCGCGACCTGAAAGAAGGCCGCCACACCCACCACCCCGAACTCATCCTCTTCCCCTCCTGGGGAGACCTGCAGGACTACGCCGCCCACGACCCGGCCGGCCGCGACCTGCAGCCCCTGGTCAACCTCGTCGACACGCACGGCACTGACGCCATCCTCACCGCGGTCGCCCAACTCACCCCCGAACCACGCGCCCAGGTCACCGTCTCCACCGCCCACAAGGCCAAGGGACGTGAATGGCCCCGCGTCCTCATCGCGGACGACTTCGCCCGCTCGAAAGACGACACCCCCGCCGACCAGACCAACACCCCAACACCACCGGACCCCATCGAGGACACCGAAGCCCGCCTGGCCTACGTGGCCGTCACCCGCACCCGCCAGCGTCTTGATCTGGGAGGCCTGTCCTGGATCTACGACCATCCCGACGGCACCCCGGTCTGGCAGCCTCAGCACCCTCGGCCGGCTGACACGTCATGAAGCGCGCCACCCAACGAGAACGCCCCACCATGCCGATGCTCGGCGGAACACGGTGCTGAACAACAGCCGCACCAAGGCCCCGAGCACCGTCGGCCTGCGCCATGGAGTCGGTTGCCGCGGGACAGCAGGATCTCTGGCTGCGTACGCGAGAACGGGAATCGTTTGTTCAACGGCTTCGGCACTTCACCGCTCACCCGTGATCGATGTCGATGAGTTCGGGGGCATCAGCCGCAAACAGGGAGTGATCTACTGTGCCCAGTCCCAGGTGGTGGTGCGAGGCTGGGCGCCGATCTCGGACATGAACGAGTCGGTGCCGTCCGCCGGAACTGGGTTCTGCTTGGAGGCCAGCTCGGGCGCGCACACCTGCCAGTACAAGGTCCGGGTCCCATATGGAGCGATGCCCGCGTCCTGAGCGAGCGTCTTGACCGGGCCGTCCACTTCGTCGGGGTACTCACCGTCGGCGTGCTTGGGCGTGTACAAGGTCTGGAACTTCTGAGTGATCGAGATGACTGCGGTATCGGAGCGGTTCTCGTAGACGGTCATGACGTTCACGCACTTGTTCGTCGCGTCGCCGTCGTGCCACTCGGTCAGGGCGACTGATCCCAGCGGGGTGCGGGCCGGGGCGGGCGCAGGAGCCGAGGAGGAGGCCGGGGTGAGGATGGCCGAAGTGTGGCTGGTTACAGGCGTCGATGTCGGGGTGGGGGTGGGCGTGATGGTCTGAGTGACCGTGACCGTAGGGGCTGCTGCAGCGGGCTGCGGGGCGTGGCTGCTACAGCCAGCGCCCAGGACTGCGGCTGCGCAGGCGGCTATCGCAGGAAGGAACCGGCGGGCCATGTCTGCCTTTCACGTTCAGCGAGAAGACTGCGGCAGGCGCTGCTTGGCCGGTTCCTGTGGGGGACGAAAGCGGGGTTGCCGCCTGACGTTCGGTACGAAGGGGATCATACCGGTGGGTACGACTGCCTTCACGGCCTCGCCTCACTGAGTGCCGCCCGCCAGTTGCCACTGATCGAGCTGATCGTGATAGCCGGCGGTCACACTGCTGGGGCGTTGCCCTAAACCGGCCGGAGAGCGGGGGCGGACCTGTACCAGCGGGCCCGCCCCAGACGCCCTCCCGCATCGCGATACCTGGACATACCGGCATAAAGAGGGAAGTTGAGGGTAAAAAAGAGCCGCGAAGCAATCAGCTTCACGGTCCGGCTTGAAATTCCAGCAGAATTTCTACCTCTGACTGGCTCGAGAATTCGAGTAGTCTGGCACCGCGGCAGTAGGTGGCTTATGTGACGAGGAATAGCGCTCCAACGTATTGATGAGCTGATAGGGGTGAAACCACAGCACTATTCCTGTAAGGAGTGCGACCGCCCCGGCCCTGAGCTTCCGCCACGGCGGGACCGGTGCGCGAAAGAGGAGCTGACCGTAGGAGATGCGAAGGGTGCGGTCAGGCTGGTTGGGCATGGACATACTGATCCTCCTGTGAGTGCGACTGTTTTTGGGCATGCGAAAACGAACTTCTGGTTCCTGGATACAAAAAGACATCCGAGACCCCTTCGGCCTAGTGGTGCAGACCTCGGGACGCACTAATCCCACTCCTGGGATTAGACGTGCTCGGATGTTACGCGTGGTACTGAGTGCTCGACGCTTCCGCCGGGCTGATGGTGAGAACCGTAGCCTCGACCTTTCTTGGAGTCAAGTGCCCCCGGATTTCGATGAGCTGACTTCCCTTCAGGCCCCTGGTCGCGAGGATGAGAGAATTACAGTCGGCCTGCCTTGGGCTGTCAATTCCCTGGGTTCTGACCTGCTCATTTGGTGCCTGCTGCTGTGAGCCGTTCTGGGGCCCCGACCGCAGCAGATGCCTTCCGTCACCAGTCACCGCTGGAGGACTGGCCGCAGATCCAGGGCGTTCTACACGGCAACACGGCCAAACTTCTCCTTCCTGGACTGACGTGAAGCCCCAGGCAGATGGACGACCACGGATCCGGCGGTCGTCGCCAAGGGCGCCCCGACGGTCGTGCTATCCCCCACCTCGTGCGCATTGAGCGGCACGCAACTCCCTGCGGCAGCCCGCTGGCGAGAAAGCACACCCTGTGGACTCGCAGCCTGTGGAGGGACCGGCCGCGCTTAGCCATGCGACGGGCGTGCGCCATCGCGCCGCACCCCCGCATGATAAGGCGGCAGCTCGATAGGGCAGCATCTGCTCAGCCGTCGCCTGCCTATGAGGGGTCATCATGCGTTCCACCCGCCGCGCCGCATCCACCGTGGTGCTCGCCTGCCTATTGCTGGCGGGCTGTAAGTCCGGCTCGCTCGGCACGTCGACGTCGTCCGAAGGCCGGAGCCCAGCAGCGGGTGCATCGGGTACGGCCGCGCCGGCCGGCGGGTCGTCTGGCCCGATCGCGGTGGGGGCGGGTCCGCAGAAGCACTACACGGTCCAGAAGCAGCCGGCCGCGGGTTCCTGCCACTACCGCTACGAGCACGGCGAGCCACTGGAGGACCCGAAGTGCACGCCGGGCGCGATCTCCCCGGCGGTCACGCAGGCGAATCTGAAGTCGACGATCTGCCGCACGGGCGGCTACACCTCCGGGGTGCGCCCGCCCGCGTACGTGACCGGCAAGGAGAAGCGGCTCAACGCCGCCTCGTACAGTTACACCGGCCGCATGGGCGATGCCGAGTACGACCATCTGATCAGCCTGCAGCTGGGCGGGGACCCCAACGACTACCGGAACCTGTGGGTGGAGCCCGCCGACCCCGGTCACAAGGGCACGGGGGTGAACAACAAGAAGGACCCGGTGGAGACGAAGCTGCACACCGCGGTCTGCAAGGGCCAGGTCACGCTCGCGGCCGCGCAGAAGGCGATCGTCACCGACTGGACCACCGCCCTGACCACCCTCCACCTCAGCTGAGCCGAGCAGGTGGTGAAGGGCCGCCGGCAACGACCAGGGTGTCCTTGACCGGGCAGTGTCGGCCGCGGCACGGGAAAGCCCCGGCTGGACGGGGGAGACCAGCCGGGGCCGTAACGCGGTGACGTGCGGAGGGCGGTCGCCTCTCGGCGGGATGCTCCATGGGGCTTCAGCCGGACGATCGTCCCCATGGGCTATAGGTGAGGCCCGGGGACACTGTCCCCTCCGCAGCCACGTATAGGTGAACGGTCAATCACTCCGAGGTGTTCCCGGCCCTTCGTCTTTGCCGTGGTGAGCTGTGGCACACCACGGCAAAGGGCTCAATCGACGAAGTCGGCGATCTGGGCGGCGAATTCGTCCGGGGTGGCCAGGCGGATGCCGAGGGTTTCGGGGTCATCGCGCCGGTGACCACGACCGTCATCCCGGCCAGCGGGCCGTCCGCCGCTGCGGCCTCCTCGTCGGCGTCCGTGTCCCCGGTCGTGGGGCGCGGGCGGGGCGGCGCCTGGTTTCCGCGCGGGCCGGGTCGTGATGGTGGGCGCAGGGCAGGACGGCCAGAGTGGCCAGGTCGGTGACGTTCGGTAGGGACCTTGCGGGCCGTACTGGTCCGGGGTGTGGTGTTGTGGTGTAGCGGGTTTCCCGGTCGGTTGTGCATGGTGGGTGGGTGTTCGGATCAGGGGAGGTCGAAGTGCGGTTAGAGCTGCAGGTCGGGCTGGGTGCGGGGGAGTTGCGTTCGCTGCAGGGCTGGTTGCGTGCGGATCCTGTGGTGCGCCGGTCTGTGGTGGTGGGGGTGCGGGGTGGTGTGCCGGGGCCGGGGGAGATGGGCACGGTCGTCGATGTGCTGGAGCTGGTGACGGGAAACGGGTGGAGTGCGGCGTCGTTCGTGCTGGCGGTCGCGGCGTGGCGGCAGAGCCGCCCGCAGCGGCCGCGGGTGGAGATCCGCCGGGGGGAGACGGTCATCGTGCTCGCTGAGGGTTCGCAGGAGGAGATCGCGCGGGCGGTTCGGGCGCTTGAGGCCGTCGATGGCGGTGAGGGCGGCGATCGGTGAGTGTGCTGCCTGATCCGGGCGCCTCAAGGGCCGTGCTGGTGGGCACGAGCCGCTATGAGTACCTGGAGCCGTTGCCAGCCGCGGCGAATAATCTGAGGGCTCTTGCCGATCTTTTGTGCAGCCCGCTGTCGCTGCAACTGCCCGCCCTGCACGTAACTGTGGTGGAGGATCCGGTTGCTGCGCACGCGGTGGTGGGCGCGGTGCGGCAGGCGGCTGCCGGGGCCACCGACACGCTGATCGTCTACTTTGCCGGGCATGGGCTGGTTGATGCCCAGGATCAGCTTGTTCTGGCTCTGCCGCATACCGAGTTCGGTCGTATCGAGACGGCTCTCCCGTATGACTGGGTGCGTCAGGTGCTGCTGTTGGACTCCCGGGCGGAGCGGCACGTGGTGATTCTGGACTGCTGTTACAGCGGTCTGGCGCTGGGGAGGATGAGCGCCGGGCCGGGGCTTGCTGACCAGGCGGCGGTGGAGGGCAGTTTCCTCCTGGCGGCCGCCGCGGAGACCCGCACGGCTCTGGCGCCGGTGGGGGGCACCTATACGGCTTTCACCGGGGCGCTGCTCGATACCCTGCGCCAGGGCATACCCGGCGGTCCCGCGCTGCTCGATCTGGGCTCCCTCTACCGGCATTTACGCCTGAGGCTGGAGGCGCGGGGGCATCCCGTTCCGCAGGCCCGGGACCGCAACAGCGGTGCCCAGGTCGCACTCGCACGCAATAACGCTGATCTGCCGGCCGGACCGGTTGCGGCCGGTGCGGCCGTAGGGGAGCGTCCATGGCCGGATCCGTCTGCGATCCGTACCGTTGCAGGGTTTCTCACCGCCCTCGCGCAGGTGCGGGTGGTCAGCGGACTGACTCATCAGGCGGTCAGCGAGCGTTCGAGCGGACGCATGGCGGCGGGCACCGTTGGCCGTCTGCTCAACCGCAGTACTCTTCCCACGACTTGGGGCACCACGGGCGTCTACCTGTCAGCGTGCGGTGTTCCCGATGAGCAGATCACGCAGTGGAAGGCCGTCTGGCAGCAGCTGCGCACGGAGGATGCGTCGGACACCGCGGAGATCCCGTCAGGCCCCGTCGGCACCGTCTCCAAGAAGGGAAGGTGGCAGCGGCCGTTGTCGGTTTTCCGCCGGGGGCGGGGTCAGTGACTGGGTAGGGCAGAGTTCGAAACGCTGGTCGTCTGTGGCCGGGGTGTCTGGTCCCGGTGGTCGGATCCGCCTCCGAACAGGGTGTTCCACGCGGCGATCACCACAACAACGCCCACCAGGACCAGGCCCATCGATGGACTCTTCCACCGGCTGGAGACCGTCGCCGGCTTCACGTAGTGCCCGGCCCGGTAATAGCCCTTGCGGGTCTGCGCCTTCGTCTTCGCTTTCGCCACAGCTACACGCCCCCGTCCAGTGCGACTGTCTGACAGAAGATTTTTGCAGCGATCGGACCATGTCGTTTCCTGAACGGCTCAGGACGGCTGATTTCGCACTACTGGGGGTTGTGCCAGTTCTGCATCCGGGGCTGGCTGGTCAGCGGGTTCGGGTGGGGCCGAGATGAGATCTGCTCGGCAAAGTCCTGCCCGCCTGGAGGCCAGGCGCCTCTTGGTAGATGTGTCAGTGATGGGAGGTCACTCGGGTTTGATCATGGGTTGGTCTGCCGGTGGAGTTGGCCGGGGCTCGTGTGCCGGCTGGTCGGTGTGCTGGGCGAGGTCTGCTGTGATGCGTTCACTGGTCTTGAGGATGGCGGTGGTGGTGGGGGGTGCGGGCCAGGCGGTCAGCCGGTAGTGCTCGGGGGGGTTGGCGTCGGTGCCGTCGGGGTTGGTGGCGCGGCCGTGTGCGTGGACGCGGAGGCGGTACCAGCCGGGGCCTGCTGTGGCCAGGTTGGGCAGCTCGTCGGCGGGGCCGAGGTCGAGGGACTCGACGAGCAGCTGGCCGGTTTGGCACTGGATGCTTGTTTCGACGATCTCTTCCCAGGTGGTGTGGTCGCTGGCCGGGGGCGGGGTGTCGCGTGGTTCGGCGGTCACCTGGACGTCGCCGGTGCGGATGCCGGTGAGGATGAGGGCGCCGTGCGACATGGGTGCGGCCAGTCCGTTGGACCAGTCAGCGGTGTCCACGGGGATGTCTCCGCCGTCCAGGACGCCGAAGGTTCCTTCTGCGACGAAGAGTTGGGCGGCGCTCATCTGCTGGCCTTTCTCGCCGGGCATGCCGTGGCAGTGGGGTCTGCCGGGGCTGTGATGGTACTTCCGGTCACGTCCGGCCGGCGGACACCGTGTGGGTGTGGTGGCTGGCCGGACGCGAACGGGCTTGTCTAGGAGATGCGGATCTGGAAGGGGTCGCCGTTCAGCACGCGCTGGCTGCGGAAGAACTGTGTGTTCAGGCCGCCCTGGGCGTCATTGTCACCCTTGGTGATCATGCAGACGCTGGCTCCCTTCGGTCCGCTGCCGGAGGGGATGTTGGGCAGGTCGCAGCCGGAGAAGGTGCGGCGGGTCCCTCCGGAGCTCAGGCCCTGCTTGGAGGTGGCGATGGGGTATTCGTCGCACGATTTGCCCTGGATGCTGGGGGCGTCTCCGCACGCCTTTTGGCGGTTGTCCCTGATGGTCTGGGCATCGGTGGTGCGGGTCAGGGGGTGCTTGAAGGAGCCGCCGGGCAGACCGGAGGCCTGGGCGCGTTTGACGTGCGAAGCCAGGTCCGGGTAGCTGGACTGGTCGTAGTACAGGATCGACGGGTACCAGGGGATGACGCAGCCGACCCCGGGCCGGCCCGCGGTGTCGTTGTCGCAGCGGAACTCGTTGAAGCCGACCGGCAGGAGCGCGTCGGGGTAGGCGGGAGCCTGGAAGTTCAGCGTCCAGGTGCTTTGGCACTTGCCCTTCGTGCCGGCCGTGTGAATCGTCGTGTCGAAGAACGACTCCCCAAGACGCCAGGAGTTCTTGGGCATCAGCGGCTTCTTCGGGAACTTTGAGCTGCTGACCTTGCAGGCTCCGCCCTTGCTCGCCGAGCCCTTCACCGATCCCTCGTTGAGGGCATCGCCCCAGCCGCCATACGCGGACACCTCGATCTGGTGAGCGATGGTTCCCAGGCCGGTGTCACCGTAGCTGTAGCTGATGAACAGCAGCTTGGCCCGACCGGTCTCCCGCCACGTGCCGTTGACCTTCTCCTTGGTGGTGAAGTCGGCGCCGCCCACCAGGCACACCGCCGTGCGGATCCCGACGACCTTGCCGTTGCTGTCCTCACACCACTGCGGAGGCGCCACTCCCGCACGGGCCGTCAGCGCCGTCATCGCCTCCTGCGGAATCGAGCTGGCCGGAACCTGCTCCACACATGTCGCCCGGCCCTGCTCGTCGGGCTCTGCACACGTTTCCCCCGTGGCGGACCAGGCCGACTGCCCGGCCCTGGCGTACGGCAGCACCGCATCCGGCCCTGCGTCCGCGACCGGCTCCTCCCCGCCGGAGTCCTCCTCCGGCGCCTCCGGCACCGGCGTGGAGTCCTCGTCCTCCACGGCCGGGTCGGATCCGTCCTCGTCCCCAGCCTGCGAAGCATCCTCCGAGGAGGCTGCCGAACCGTCCGAGCCGGGTGCGGGATTTTCTGACGCCTGAACGGAAACGTCCGGCCCCGGGACAGGCTCATCCGACGCCTGCGCGGAGCCGAGACAGCTCAGAAGCAGCCCGGCCGTCACGACGCCTGCAGACAGCAGGTTCCTCAATCTCAAGTTGTGCCCCCTGTGTTGGTCAAACAGCGCAAACACCAGTAATTGGCGTGTCCGCGCCAGGTCGACAGGAATCAAAGCACAGGGGTCTGACAACCGCCTCACAATATGGGGCTCCCGCTCGGACACCCAGGTTCACCCAACTCGGGGCAGTCCGGAGCCTCCATCAGACCCGGAGCGGTTCACGGTCCGATGCCCTGTACTGCTCGACAGCGTGTCGCTCTAGGCAGTGGCGGGTTGACCGTGGACTGAGGCGGCGCGTGGCGGCTGTGCAGCGGGGCGAGGACGAGCGGGAGTGCCCGGAGCGCGGGGCCTGCCGGGTGGCCGCAGTCGACCGGCGCTCGAACGCCGTCTATTGCAGCGGGAAGTGCCGACCAGGGCCTGGAGGCGGCGGGTGGAGCGTTCAGCGAACCGTCACAGTGACGGCCGTGAGAACGGCTAGAGCGGTGAACTCCCTTCAGGTTTCTGCCAATTGCGGTCGGTTGTTGATGATCTCGCGTGTCACGCTGGACGGTGTGGTCGTGTGGGCCGAGTCCCGACACGGCGCGAAGGAGTCCGTGCCCCGGCCCGCGGGGTGGTGGCTGCAATGCCCAGCACTGAAACGAAGATCGGCAATGTGACGCAGGAGGGGTACGACGAGATCGTCAGCGGTTCTCAAGCCATTGAGTGATCTCGCGGATGAGACGCTGACCTGCGTCGAAGAAGTTGCTGGCGTCCTGGTCTCGCCACCGTTCATGGTCATCTTCGGAGTGTGGCGCTGCCTCGATCATGGCTGTCCGCAAGTCGTTTACACGAGCTGCGAAGGTTGTATCCACCGAGGCGATCACCGCTTGGTGACCTTTCGTTCGGATGAGGAAGCGGGAGTTTGCTGCGTTCAGTTCACTCTTCCAGTCGTCCTCGAAAAGCCGACGTTTCCAGGGCTTGATGGCGAGGACGGATGTGAAGAGCACGTCGACCTCAGCTAGAGCGGCCTGCGCGGCGGAAATCGCGTGCTGTTGCGCGGCATGCCGGCGTGCGTGCCTGTTGGTGACGGTCACTACCGCCCAGGCGGTCACCGCTGCGACCAGGCCACCGATCATGGCGCTCAGAGCGCCCTGAAGAAGATTCGCCCACCAGTCCGTCGGTCCGCTCATGCCTGTGCATCCAACACCACGGTCCCGCGTAACAGGGAGACTTTCGAGGAGCATGGCCGCCCCCTGCATCGGGGTGAACTCGCATGCCCGGGTTGGCAGATGCCGATCTCTCACGAGCCCGTCATGGAGCTGATCCGCGCCTCGATGGATCCCGAGAGCCGCGCCGCACCCCGTCGACTCGCCTGCCAGCCGCGTCGTGTCGGCGGCCGCGCGCCGATGCGAACCGGGCGTCGTCGGCCGGCGCGGTGCGGAGCACGGGCAGGTCGGGCGGGTGGCTACGGCGGATCTGCGGTATCGGTGCGAGGGTGGTGGCTGGCGGGTCTACGGTGCTGCGGTGAGTGACGAGGTGGCGCCGGTGGGCGCGAGTGTGCTGCCCGAGGTCGACGATGTCCTCGCGGACGCCCTGCGGGCTCAGGGGGAGGCGGGCGTAAGGGCGTTGGGGCTGCTGCGGGATGCCCGCCGGGTCCTGACGGGCGGCGGGTTCGAGCGGCGGGAGGAGGTCGCCGCTGCGTGTGTGCGGTCCGTGGCGGACGCGCTGCTGGCGCCCGGCACTCCGGGCGCTGTAGGTCTGAAGGACGCGGCGAAGGACCTGCTGATCGCGGTGGACGCCCTCCCACGGACCCCGGCCGACACCGCGCGGCTGGCCGACGCAGCGGTCGCCGAGGCCGAGGCCGGAGTGTGGGAGCGGATGCGGGAGGCGGCCGCGGTGCTGCGTGGTGAGGTGGAGAGCCCGGGGGGCTTCCACCGGGCCCGGGCCGCCGGCGTCTTCGAGCGGCTGACGGGCGTCACGCTCGGTGCGGCGCAGGAGACGGCGCTGGACGTGTGGAGCAGGATCTACGGCGCGGCGTCGGGCATCCTGCACGGCCGGAGCGCCGGTCCCGGCGAGGCCGCCGCCCTGTACACCGACATCCTCGGTGCGGCGCGGAACCTGCTCGTGCCGCTGCCCGCCCGGGCCGCCCGCGTTCTCGAACTCGCCGCGCTCCAGCACCCGGGTGAGGCCGAGGCACGGGAGCTGGCCGGCTGGGCGGACCCGCGCGCCACCGGGTACTTCCTCCGTTCCGGCCCGGCCGCGGCCTGGCTGGAGGTCCTCGACCAGTACGCGCCGCACCTGCTGCTGGCCGACGGGGCGGCCGGACTGTGGCCGGCGGCCCCGTTCCTGGAGCACTTGGCCGCCGTCGCCCCGGAGACGGCCCGGCCGTGGCTGCACGGGCACGCCGTCCAGCTCGCCGCCGCCGGCCCGCAGGTCTTGGTCGACCTGCTGCTTCTGGCCCAGGCCGGCGCCCTGACGAGTGCCGGTGTCCGGCTGCTGCTCCCGTACGTTCTCGTTCCGGTCCGCGACGGGGAGCCGGCCGGGCGGGCGGACTGGCCGCGCGGGCTGACGGCCCGCTGGGCGGGAAGGCTCCCGATGGCCGGGCGTGACAGGGACTGGGTGTTCGTGGTCGAGGCGCTGCTGCACGACGTGGTCGACTCGGGCCGCCTGGCCTTCCAGGCCATGATGAAGCGCCCTCACCCCGGCCCTGGGCTGTCCCGGGCCGACGCCGTCCGGCTGGCGCATTCCGATCCGGAGGTGGAGAAGGAGATCGCGCGGACCTGGGCCGTCCTCCTGCCCGCCGGCGACGTCGTGGTCCTGCTGCGGGAGCTCGTGGCGACCGTCCACGGCCAAGGCCCCGGTCCGTTCGGCTCGGCCCGTATGGTCCGGGCCGTACTGGCGGGCCTGCTGTGCCGCAACGCCGAGTCCGACACCAAGGGGGCCTTCGACCGGGGCGACCTGGACGAGGTCCGCCTCGAGGAGGACTGGGTCGTCTTCCAGGCCGACGTCCTCGGCCCGTTCCTGGGACCGCTGCTGGCCCGGGCGGTCCTGGACCTCGCCGCGACGGACGCCGCAGCCGGCCTCCCGCTGGCCGAGCGGGTGCGGGCATGGAAACGGATCGCCGATGCGGACGCCCACCTGCACGACCGGCTGCTTGCCGCCCACCTGGCCGCGCACCCGCCCGCCGACGGTGCCGCGGGCGCGGGGGAGTGGTGGGACCGGGCCGTCGAGGTCACCGTGCGGCTGCTGGCCTCCCGCCCTGCGCCGGAAGGCGCGCGGCTGGCCGCCCTGGTCCTCAAGGACTGCACACCCCAGCGGGCCGCCGACCTCGACCAGCGGGCGCGTGCGGCGCTCGGCCCGGCCCCGTCCGCCCGGGAAGCGGACCAGGTCCTGGCCGCCGGCATCGACGCCGGCTTGGCCGGGGCCGCGGTAGAGCCGCTCGCCTCGTGGCTGCGGGTGTGGGAGTGGTCGCCGGTCCTGCCCGCCGGGCTGCTCACCGGCTTCGCCCCGCTGCTCGCCGCGGTAGGCCGGCTGAAGCCGCCCGGGCCGGCCGACCCGCGCGCCGCCGTCCGCCCGGCACCGCGCAACTCCGTCGCGCTGGAGGTGGTGGACCTGCTGGAGTTGGCCGCCGTGTCCGGCCCGCTCGCAGCGGCCGCCGCCCTCGCCGCCGCCGAGGACGCGGGCGCCGACGGTTACGTGAGGGTGCTGCAGCGCCTCGTGGGGGCCGACCCGGGCGGCTGGACCGCCGACGTCCCCCGGGTGCTCGCCGCCCTGCAGCTGCCGGAGCTCGGCGCGTTCTACCTTGCCGCGGCCGCCGGCGTAGCGCGCCGCCGCGGAGCCTTTCCCGTCGGCCCGGCCCCGGCCGCCCTCGCCGCCCTCACGCTGCGCCGTGCCCTGCCCGCCCCCGCGGCCGGCCAACCGCCGTCCACCGCGGTGACGTTCGCCGACCAGGCGGTGTTCGACCTGCTGAGCATCGTGTGGCGCACCGGCGCTGACCTGGCCGGCGACCTGCCGGCCGCCCTGGACCACCTGCACGCCCTAGCCTGGCCCCTCACCCGCCCCGCCGCCCCCACGCCGCCCGCGGACAGCCCGCAGGAGACCGCCCCCACGCCCGCTTGCGCAGACGCCGGCTCCACCGGTGACAAAGCGGGCGGGGCCGGGGAGTTGGCCGGTGACCTGGCGGACTCGCACCCGGCGGTGCGCGCGCTGGACTGCCTACTCGAGTACGCCGCCAGCCGGGCACCCGTGGACGGCGCGATGCCCGGCGACGTCCTCCGCCTGCTCTCCGGCGCGCTTGCCGCCCGCGGCGGCGACGAGGCGGTCGCCGACGTGATCGGCGGGCACCTGCCGGTCCTGCACCACCGCGCCACCGCCTTCACCGCCGCCCACCCCCAGCTGTACGCCCTTGCCCCCGGCCGGCCTTCACCGGCCGCCGCGTGGCTGGAGCACGGCGGACGCGATCCGCTGCTGCTCGCCGCCCTGGACCGCGGCGAGCTCCTGGCCGTCCTGCGCGAGCATCCGGTCCGCGTGTCCCTCCGCGTGGTGGACGCGCTGCTGGACGGCCACCACGATCTGCTCGGCGACCCCGCGGCCGCCTGGCGCGAGGTGGCCGCGGGCCCGGGCGGCGGTAAGGCGGTCGCCTGCCTGTTCCTGACGCTCGCCCTCCTCAGGCCGCAGCGCCCCCGGACCGGCAATGTCGCCCCGGCCCCGGTCGGCCGTGCCGCCGAGGACGTCGCCCGTGTGTGGTGGGCGGCGGCGCTCGACGCCGGCCTGCCGTCCGGCGCGCTCGCCGGCACCGGCCACCTCGCCAAGCTCGCCATCGCGGACGAGGTGTGGCTGCCCCTGGCGCGGCGCAGCGCCGAGCACACCCCGGCCCTGATCGACGCTGGCGACGTCGCCGAGCGCGCCGCCGACCACCCGCGCAGCCCCGACGCCCTGCTCCTGGCCGCGCACCTGCTCATCCCTACCGAGCCTGGCCCCGGGTATAACACCGAGGTCCGCTGGCACGCCCGGGCCCTGCTGGAGGCTGCCGTGGCCCTGCCCGCGGCCGAGCGCCCGGCCGAGACGGAGCAGCTGCGCCGGGCGCTGATCGACGCCGGCGAGATCCAGGCCGCGCGTACCTGACGGACCGGACGGCAGGCCGGCCCGCTGCGCCCCGGTGCTCGGCGTCGGCCCGGGCTGCGGCGTACGGCCGTTGGCCGTTGTGTTTGGGGCGGGGTTACACCGGGGCGGCTTGTCGGGTGCGGTGGCTGGGGCCGGAGGGCCGGGGCGGCAGGGCGGGGGCGGGCGTTTTGTCGCTGGTGGGCGGGCCGGAGGCGGAGTTGTCGGAGTGCTTGCACTGGAGCCAGGCGAGTCTGTCGTTGCGGACGGTGATGGCGTCGACGCCGGTGTCGGGGGCGGTGCCGTTGCGGCGGGCCCGGTCCCGGGCGGCGTAGAGGTGGGTGAGGCCGGCGGTGAGGACGGCGTACTGGTCGGTGGGGTCGAGGCCGGCGTAGGCGCGGTTGATGGCGGGAGCCGCCACGGCCTCCCGCTGCCCGGACCGGTCGGCGAGGGCGTACGGCTCGTACGCGGCGGGGTGGTCCGCAGCCCGCAGCCAGGCGACGTCGGTGAGCGGTGCGACGGGAACGGACAGGCGGAAATCGCTCCACCAGGAGCCGCGGGCGGCCCGGTAAGTGCCGAGACCGGGCGCCGGTTCAGGCTGCTCGGCGCGGACGGTGGTGTGGATGCGCTGCCAGGCTTCCTGCCATGGGCCCATGCGGCGGCGGTGAATGCCGCAGCCGCGCAGGAAGGCCGAGCACTGCTGCCAGGTCGTGGGCCGGGCCTCGCGGCGGGTGATGCGCCACAGGGTGGTCAGCGGCAGGAGCAGGGTCCCGTCGGCTCCGTCGGTGGTGGCGCGTTCCTGCAGGATGCGCAGGGGCGGGGCGCCGGCGCGTTCGTAGGCGGCGGCGAGCGCGGCGTCGAAGTCGGCGGGGGTGCGGATGCTGCGCACGGCCGGGGCCTGCAGGGCGGTGAGGATGCCGCGCTGTTCGGCACGGGCGGCCCGGCGCAGCTGCAGCGCCTCGCGTTCCTCCTCGGCCGTGGCGCCGCAGGCGCGCGTGTAGGCGGTGACGACGTGTTCCTGGGGCAGGGTGTGGCCGCCGGCGGCCCGCTTGAGGGTGCTCGCGGAGACGGTGGCGGTGTCCTGCGGGTGGGCGGCGCGGGCGGCGAGCTCGCTGAAGGTGAGCTGGCAGCGGTCCTTGAGCGCCCGCAGGAGGGCGGTGAGGCCGGCGTGGTGGCCCGCGATCCGGCGAACGCCGGGGCGGGCGGGCAGGTGCGAAGTCATCGGCGGGGCCCCTACTTGCTGTGGGTCTCGGCGCCGGCGGCCGCCCGGACCGCGGACGCGGCGAGCGCGGTGAGCAGGCGCCGTCCGCCGCCGGCCGCGGCGATGGTGCCCGCGCCGATCGCGCCGCACCCCGCGAGCAGGGTGAGGACGTCGTCGACGGGCATGCCCGTGAGGGCGAGGCCGGCCCCCAGGACCGGGAAGACGCTGATGCCGGCGACCTGCGCGGGCGTGAGGACGCGCACGGGGGTGCGGGACGGCTCGGACTCGGGCGCGCTCGCGCCGGGGTGGTGCGTGGACATGACGAGGGGATCCTCCTGACCGGCTACCCGGCCGCCGGCCCCGTGGACGGGAGCCGGCGGCCGGGGGTGATGGGGTGCTACTGGCCGCAAACCGGTGTCGCGGGACGGCAGTTGACGGCCGCCGGCCCTCCGGTGGCGACGAGCATGGCACGTTGCCGCCCGCCCCCGCTCACCCGGAAAACCCCTTACGCGCGGAATGCCGGGTTACTGGTCCGGGGGTGTTCCAGGTATGCGCCTAGACCGAGTGCATCCCGCCTCGACGCCCCCACCCCCGGTGGCCAGCACGTTGTCCACCGGGCTCCGGAAGCTGCGGTCCGTCCCTGTTCCAGCCTGCCTTGCCCCGTCCGGCAGGAGAGCGTGATGCTGCGTCACAGCCGGTCGTCGGCGCGGCGTCGGGGCCGGACCATCCGGCGCACACCACAAGTCCGGTCATCACCTGCACAAGCATTCACGAGACTGCAAAGATTCCCGACGCCGCG
>NZ_JBSFHW010000032.1:0-124206 GCF_053597275.1 Streptomyces sp. NPDC001492
ATCGAGAAGGCGATCGACGAGGTCTTCGACCTCCGCCCGGCCGCGATCATCCGCGACCTCGACCTGCTCCGCCCGATCTACGCCCAGACGGCGGCGTACGGCCACTTCGGCCGCGAGCTGCCCGACTTCACCTGGGAGCGCACGGACCGCGTGGACGCGCTGCGGAAGGCGGCGGGGCTGTAGGCTCCGCGGTTCTCCGCCGGCCCGGTTCCCTCGGGGAGCCGGGCCTCGGCGTGTTCCGGTCGTAAATGGTTCGCCCGCCGTGCCGGTTGCTCCCTACGCTGATCGTCTCCCGGTGCGATGGCCGCGGTTCCTTCGGTGGAGTGCGCTCCGAGCGCGCGGTGATTCTGGAAACGGTATGCCGCTGCCGTGCCGATCTCGGGAGAGCCGACGTGGTCCGGTGCGATGGTTGCGGATACTTCTGGGTTGACCCCTCGCAGGTTCGAATCCTGCTGCCGGTCCTGGACCGGTATGGCCGAGTGGCCCAAGGCGGAGGCGCCTGACGGCGTTCGTGATCCGCGGCCGGACTGATCTCGGGCGACGTCGGTTGTCAGTGGCGTTTGGTAAGAATGCAAGCGTGAGCAGCGAGAACGGGCCGACGGACGGCGGGGCGGAGGGTGCGCCGCCCGAGCAGCTTGCGCTCATCAGGGAGAGCGTGCGCAAGGCCGAGGTGCCCAGGGCCAAGCCGCGGACCTGGCGCGGGGCCGCGCTGGCCAAGGAGCTGCCTGTCGCCCGGGTGCTGGTCGACAAGGGGGTGCTGCACCTCGACCGGTACTTCGACTATGCGGTGCCGGAGGAGCTCGATGCGGATGCCCAGCCCGGGGTGCGGGTGCGGGTGCGGTTCGGGGCCGGGCGGCATCGGGTGCGGGAAGGGCGGCGCGAGGGCGGCGGGCTGATCGACGGGTTCCTCGTCGAGAGGCTCGCCGAGTCGGACTACTCCGGGCCGCTTGCCGCGCTGGCCCAGGTCGTGTCTCCTGAGCGGGTGTTGAGCGAGGAGTTGCTGGGGCTGGCCCGGGCCGTCGCCGACCGGTATGCGGGGAGCCTGGCCGATGTGCTCCAGCTCGCCGTGCCGCCGCGCAGCGCGCGGGCGGAGCAGCGGCCCTCCCCCGAGCCGTTGCCGCCGCCGGCGATGCCGGAGGCGGGGTCCTGGGTGCGGTATGAGCGGGGGGCTGCCTTTCTGGAGTCGCTCGCGTCGGGGGGTGCGCCCCGTGCGGTGTGGAATGCGCTGCCGGGGCCCGAGTGGAGCGACGAGCTGGCGCGGGCCGTGGCGGCGACCCTGGTCTCCGGGCGCGGTGCGCTCGTGGTGCTGCCCGACGGGCGGGCGGTCGCCCGGGTCGATGCCGCGCTGACCGCGCTGCTGGGGGAGGGGCGGCATGCGGTGCTCACCGCCGACGCCGGTCCCGAGAAGCGGTACCGGGAGTGGCTCGCGGTGCGGCGGGGAGCCGTCCGGGCCGTCATCGGGACCCGGGCCGCCATGTTTGCCCCGGTCCAGGAGCTCGGCCTCGTCGCCATCTGGGACGACGGGGACGACAGCCACAGCGAGCTGCACGCGCCGCAGCCGCATGCGAGGGAAGTGCTGCTGCTGCGGGCCGCCCTGGACAAGTGCGCATTTCTGCTGGGCAGTTGGAGCTGCACCGTGGAGGCGGCGCAGCTGGTCGAGACCGGCTGGGCCCGGCCGCTCGTCGCCGGGCGGGAGCAGGTGCGGGGGGCTGCACCGCTGGTGCGGACCGTGGGGGACGGAGACCTCGCGCGGGACGAGGCGGCGCGGGCCGCCCGGTTGCCGACCCTCGCCTGGCAGGCCGTGCGGGACGGGCTGCGGCAGGGGCCGGTGCTGGTGCAGGTGCCCCGGCGGGGTTACGTCCCTCGGATGGCCTGCGCCAACTGCCGTGCGCCCGCGCGGTGTCGGCACTGCTCGGGCCCCCTGGAGGGACAGGAGGCAGGGGCCGCGCTGCGCTGCGGATGGTGCGGGCGGGACGAGAGTGGCTGGCACTGTCCGGAGTGCGGCGGATTCCGGCTGCGGGCGCAGATCGTGGGGGCGCGGCGGACCGCCGAGGAGTTGGGGCGGGCGTTTCCCGCCGTTCCGGTGCGGACGTCCGGGCGTGAGCATGTGCTGGACACCGTGCCGGGCGCGCCCGCGCTGGTCGTGAGCACACCGGGGGCGGAGCCCGTTGCCGAGGGCGGCTACGCGGCGGCCCTGCTGCTGGACGGCTGGGCGATGCTGGGCCGGCCCGACCTGCGCGCCGGCGAGGACGCGCTACGGCGCTGGCTCGCGGCCGCCGCCCTCGTCCGGCCGCAGGGGGCCGGCGGCACCGTGGTGGTCGTCGCCGAGCCGACGCTGCGGCCCGTACAGGCGCTGGTGCGGTGGGATCCCGTCGGGCATGCCGTGCGGGAGCTCGCCGAGCGGGCCGAGCTGGGCTTTCCGCCGGTGTCGCGGATGGCGGCGGTGTCCGGGGACGGCGAGGCGGTCGCCGAATTCCTGCGCACGGCCGAACTGCCCCGGGAGGCCGAGGTGCTGGGGCCCGTGCCGCTGCCGGTCACGGCGGCCGGACGGCCGCGGCGGGTGGGAGCGCCTCCGCCCGGGGAGCACTGGGAGAGGGCACTCGTTCGCGTTCCACCGGGGCGCGGAGCCGCACTGGCCTCGGCACTGAAGTCCGCACAGGCCGCGCGGATGGCACGGGGGGCGGGAGAGGCATTGGTCCGGGTGCGGATCGATCCGCCTGACATCGGGTGAGGCGGGTGGGGCCTGGGCCGCTGGACCGGTGACATCGAGTGAGGCGGCCGGCTGTTGTGCGCGGGTGAAACCGTGTGACTTCGGTGAGGTTGCCGGGCAGCGACACCGGCTGCGTGGCTCGGGTCGGATGAGGCTGTCGGACATGGGGCGAGGCTGTGGGAGGCGGATGGGACCGGACGGCAGCGGGGGAACCGCCTGAGAGCTCCCGGCTGCAGGTGAGGCTGCCCGCCTCGGGCTGAGGTGGGGCCGCTTTCCGTTGGCATGCGCGGCGCGGGAGGTTTCCGAAGACGCATTCCGGGGGTGTCCCCGAGGGAGCGGCCCGTCGTGTTTCCGAAGGCGCCGGGTGGCGTTTTGGTGGCTTAGGCCAGGCGTAGGCCCTGTTCCCGGAGGCGCAGCCCGCCCGCTTCGTGGGTGGGGGTGCGCCCTGCCCCTGAGGTGTGCCCCGCCTCGTTTCCTGAGGCGTGCCCCGCCCCGTTCCCCGAGGCGCACGCCATCTCCGTGCCCCGACGTGCGTCTGCCCTCCCGGGTCCGTCCGGGAGGGCAGGGGGAAACGGGATGGTTCAGCCGTTGCGGGGGCCGGGGAAGGCTGTGGGCCTGGCCTCCTCGCGGAGGGACGGGCTGCCGGCGGTCGGCTGGGTCGGCATGGAGCGCGCGGCGGGGACGGTCGGCACCGTAGGGATGCCGGTGTTCACACTGACCGTCCGGGAGCCTGCCGGCTCGGTGGCCCGATCGGTCTCGGCAGCCGCCTGGGCCGCGGCGCGACGGGCGCCGTAACGGCGGTGCACCGCCTGCTTGGTGACTCCGAGTGCGGAACCCACCGCGTCCCAAGAGAAGCCGAGGGAGCGGTCGAAGTCGACCGCCGCCGTGACCAGGGTCTCGACACTGTCCCGCAGCTCCTGTGCGAGACGGACCGTCGGGGCGGGAGCGCGTCCGTACACGACGAAGCCCGTGGAGGGGCCGGAGCGGCGCGGGCGGTAGACGTTGCCCAATTGCGCGGTGAGCGTGCGCAGTGCGTCCACCTGCCGGCGGACCCGCTCGATGTCCCGCACCAGCAAGTGCAGGCTGGCCCGAGCCTGGGCGTCGTGGGTTGCGTGGTCGGCCATGAACAAGCCTCTCGAACCGGCGTTGAAAAGGATCCGGGCCGCGCGATTGCGGCCCGTTGTGGTCAACTCTTTCTTGACCAACGTGTTTTTGCTCCGGGGGTCACGGTCTGGGGGCGTAGGGGCATATGCGTACGCCCCCCGTGGAGTCGGTTTGCGCCTCGGGGTCCGTCCGGCGGCCGCACCGTGGGTGCGGTGGCAGAGCGTTGCGGGCGCAGGCGTAGAGCTTTTCGTGCGTGGTCATAGACTTGTGCGTTGCCACAACAGCCCCCGTCCGAGAGGCCCCGCCCACCCATGAAGCTCGTCTTCGCCGGTACCCCCGAGGTCGCCGTTCCCGCTCTGGACGCTCTCATCGCCTCCGGGCGGCACGAGGTGGCCGCTGTCGTCACGCGGCCCGACGCGCCGGCCGGGCGTGGGCGCAGGCTGGTCGCCTCGCCCGTGGCGCAACGGGCGCAGGAGGCCGGGATCGAGGTGCTGAGGCCGCTCAAGCCGCGGGACCCGGAGTTCCTCGAGCGGCTGCGGGAGATCGGGCCCGACTGCTGTCCCGTCGTCGCCTACGGGGCGCTGCTGCCGCGCGTCGCGCTCGACGTCCCCGCGCACGGCTGGGTCAACCTGCACTTCTCGCTGCTGCCCGCATGGCGGGGGGCGGCGCCGGTGCAGCACTCCATCATGGCGGGCGACGAGATCACGGGCGCGTCCACCTTCCTCATCGAGGAAGGACTCGACTCCGGGCCCGTCTATGGCACCGTCACCGAGGAGATCCGGCCCACCGACACCAGCGGCGACCTGCTGACCCGGCTCGCCTTCGCCGGCGCGGGACTGCTCGCCGCGACCATGGACGGCATCGAGGACGGCACACTGAAGGCCGTACCGCAGCCGAACGAGGGCATCACCCTCGCCCCGAAGATCACCGTCGAGGACGCCCGGGTCGACTGGGCCGCCCCGGCGCTGCGCGTCGACCGGGTGGTGCGCGGCTGTACGCCTGCACCCGGCGCCTGGACCACCTTCCGCGGCGAGCGACTCAAGCTCATCCAGGTGACGCCCGTGCCGGAACGGACCGACCTCGCACCGGCGCAGCCGGCCGTCGGGAAGAACAGCGTCCACGTCGGCACCGGTTCGTACGCCGTCGAGCTGCTGTGGGTGCAGCCCCAGGGCAAGAAGCCGATGCGGGCGGCGGACTGGGCGCGCGGGGTGCGGATCGCGGACGGGGAGATGCTCGGCGGGTAGCGGGCCGGTGAGCGGGACGTACCCTTGGTGCGTATCCACATCAGACATCCGGAGCACCTTTTTCGTGAGCGACACCTCCCGTGGGCCCCGCAAGCCCGGCAAGCCCCACCGTCGGCCCAAGAAGGACCCCGTCCGCATCCTCGCCTTCGAGGCGCTGAGGGCCGTGGACGAGCGGGACGCGTACGCCAACCTCGTGCTGCCGCCGCTGCTGCGCAAGGCGCGGGAGAAGGAGGGACCCGACAAGTTCGACGGGCGGGACGCGGCGCTCGCGACCGAGCTGGTGTACGGGACGCTGCGCCGGCAGGGCACGTACGACGCCGTCATCTCGGCCTGTGTGGACCGGCCGTTGCGCGAGGTGGACCCGCCGGTGCTGGACGTGCTGAGTCTCGGTGTGCACCAGCTGCTCGGGACGCGGATCCCGACCCATGCCGCCGTCTCCGCCTCCGTCGAGCTGGCCCGGGTCGTGCTCGGTGACGGGCGGGCCAAGTTCGTCAACGCCGTGCTGCGGAAGGTCGCGCAGGACGATCTGGACACCTGGATCGAGCGCGTCGCGCCCCCCTATGACGAGGACCCCGAGGATCACCTGGCCGTCGTCCACTCCCATCCGCGCTGGGTCGTCTCCGCGCTGTGGGACTCGCTCGGCGGCGGCCGGGCCGGCATCGAGCGGCTGCTGGAGGCGGACAACGAGCGGCCCGAGGTGACCCTGGTCGCGCGCCCGGGGCGGGCCACGACCGAGGAGCTGCTCCGGGAGGAGGCCGCCGTCGCGGGGCGCTGGTCGCCGTATGCCGTGCGGCTCACCGAAGGCGGTGAGCCCGGCGCGATCGAGGCCGTACGGGAGGGCCGCGCGGGCGTGCAGGACGAGGGAAGTCAGCTCGTGGCCCTGGCGCTGGCCAACGCTCCGCTGGACGGACCGGACGAGAAGTGGCTCGACGGATGTGCCGGACCCGGCGGCAAGGCGGCGCTGCTCGGTGCGCTGGCCGCCGAGCGGGGGGCGACGCTGCTCGCCTCCGAGAAGCAGCCGCACCGGGCCGGTCTGGTGGCGAAGGCCCTGCGCGGCAACCCCGGGCCGTACCAGGTCATCGCCGCGGACGGCACCCGCCCGCCGTGGCGGCCCGGCTCCTTCGACCGTGTCCTGATGGACGTGCCCTGCACCGGGCTCGGAGCGCTGCGCAGGCGGCCCGAGGCGCGGTGGCGGCGCCGTCCCGAGGACCTGGACGCGTTCGGGCCGCTCCAGCGTGCCCTGCTGCGCACCGCGCTGGACGCGGTACGGGTCGGCGGCGTCGTCGGCTACGCCACCTGCTCGCCGCACCTCGCCGAGACCAGGGCCGTCGTCGACGACCTGCTCAAGCAGCACCCCGAGGCCGAACTGATCGACGCGCGCCCCCTGCTGCCGGGCGTCCCCGACCTCGGCGAGGGCCCCGACGTACAGCTGTGGCCGCATCTGCACGGGACCGACGCCATGTATCTGGCGCTCATCCGCAGGACCGGCTGACTTCGCGGCGCTTGTAGGTTCTCGAAGTCCTGGTCCGTACATCCCCGATGGGGACCGTGATGTGGGCGAAAGGGCGGCGTTACCGTTTCGGTCACTTGCTGACTGAAACGGTAACCTTCGGTCATGAAGTCAACCGTGAGGCCGACCAGCGAGGAGATCGATCGTGCCCTGATCGACGTGGCTGCCTTCGTCTTTGCGCGGCACGGGTTCGCTCAGGGCCCCGTGCAGGCGATCGCTGACGGTGCCGGCTACTCCAAGGCGGCTGTGCTGAAGCGCTTTGGCTCGAAGGAGCGGATCCAGGACGCCGTGGTGGCTCGCGCGGAGGAACATGCCGCACGGGTGGCGGCTGCGGGTGAGAGCCTCCCGGTCGGGTTCGAGCGGGACGCCGCCCTGCTCGGTGCGCTGGTCGAGCTGATCGAGGAGTGGCCGGGGACTGGTGCGCTCATGGCCGGCGCCTTCTGGCTGACGCGAGAGCCCGAGATCATGCAGCGCCTCTCCGGGGCGCAGCGCATGTTGATGGAAGCCTTCGATCCCGATGTCTGGACTGATGAGGAACGGCATGTGCGGGTGGTGTCCGCGATCGGGGCTGTGACCGTCACGATGATGGCGAACCGTGAGGCCAGGTGGACCGAGCGCACCGATGTGGTGATTGCCGCGGGCCTTGGCGCACTGGGCCACAGGGGCAACGGCGACGCCGGCACGGGTGATTGAGGCACTGCGACGGGGTAGCCGGCGCTGCTGCACGGAACAACGGGCCGGCGATCAGTGCGCAGTGTCGGCTCCGACGCATCAGGCGGCGGCGCCTCCCTGTGCAGGCGGCACGGCGGCAGACAGCTCCTGCCGGTGCAGCCAGTCGCCGATCACGTGTAGGCGTGCTCGCGTGGCTTGCGGCGGGAGAGCAGGACGCCGTGGAGGGCGCCCGGACGGGGGCGACGGTGGCTTCGTGCCGGGGCAACCCGACCAGCGGGCAATCCGGACGACGTCCAGGACGGTATGGGAGCGGTCGCTGACCTCGGACCAGACCGGAGCCAGATGCGTGCGGTCGGAGGGCGGCACGCCCTTGCTGGCCAGCAATGCTCGCAGGGGCGCCGCCGCTCCATGCCCAACCGGCGATCCCCATACTGGATACGGTGTTGCTGTTATGGTGCTGGCCGAGGAGGTGGACGTTCAGTGGCAGCAGCGGGTCCTGTGCGAGCGACCACGGCATCGGCTCGGCGCCCGGGGCGTCCGCCCGTGCCGCTGGAGCGCATTGTCTCTACCGCACTGCAGATCGTGGACGATGAAGGGGCCGACGCTCTCTCGATGAGGACGCTGGCCCAGCGCCTGGGCTCGGGCACGGCGACGCTGTACCGGCATTTCGACAACCGGGCAGCGCTGGTCGCCCATGTCGTGGACCGCATGTTCGGCGCCGTGGAACTGAAGGGCGACGAACTCCTCGCGATGGGCTGGCAGCAAGCGCTGCGGACGGTCGCGTACACCATGTTCGAGGCCCTGGCCCGGCACCGGAACGCGGCGCGCCTGATGGTCGAAGAGATTCCCCTGGGGCCGAACGCCATGGCGCTGCGGGAGCACTGTGTCGCGGCGCTGCTCGACAGCGGCTTCCCGCCGCGCATGGCCGCGCACGCCTTTGCCACCCTCGCCCGCTACGTCCTCGGATTCGCCATACAGGTCAACGGTCATGGCGGCGGCGGGCAACTCGGCGACGCGCAACTGTCCGCCGTCTTTCAGAGCGTCGATCCGGCCTTGTTCCCGGCTACAGCCACCGTCGCCGGGTCGCTGCCCGTTCCGATCGAGGACGAGTTCTCCTTCGGACTCGAACTCCTTCTCAGTGGGCTTGCCCACCTGCGCGACGACGCCTGACCAGCCAGGACGATGCGAACCTGAGGCAACGGAATGGCGGTAGCCGTGAGACAGCCGCTCGTGGTGCGCCTATGGGGATGCTGTGGAACATCCCCATAGGCGTCTGTCCGTCACTGCGCGGCGGCGGCAGGGGCGCTCTACTTCCTGGTCAGCCCCTTGAGGTCGTAGGCGCGAGTACCCAGGGCCCCGACGAGGAGGCCGAGGACAAGCGCGATCACGGAGGCCGACACGGCACGTGCCAGCCCCGAATCCCAGGTGGCTCCGAAGTACATGATCGAGCGCGTACCCAGATAGATCTGGTGCATGGGTTCGAACGAGCTGAGGAAGCGGACGAAGGGGGGCATGGCTTCCAGCGGTGTCGTACCCCCGGAGCTGGGGATCGACAGCACGATGAAGAGGAAGAGGTTGACCACCATGCCCAGACTGCCCAGCAGGGCGAGAATCGCCTGGGCAACCACGGCGACGGCCGCGATGCTCAGCACGCTGAACAGCCACAGCTCCCCTGGATGGTCCAGCGGCATGCCGATCCAGTCCGCGATCCCCAGATAGACAGTGCTGACGAGCACCGCGATACCCGTCATGATTCCCCACTTCAGAACAAGGGTGGCCATGCGGCTGCGACCCGAGTGGCTCTCCATGCGGTAGAGCGGACCGATCTCCGACGGAGTGAAACCGAGCTGGGAGTCGACGAGACTGGCGGCGATCAGGGAGCCGGTGAAGCCGGCCAGCGCCAGCAGGAGGGCGTAGTAGAAGGCCGACAGGCCGCCGCCGGTGCCGTCCGGCACTTTGTTGAAGGGTGTGACATGCACCTGCATCGGCTCGGACAGGACGATGCGAGCGGTCCCTGAGACGGATTGACTGCCTGACCCGGCCTTTTCCGTGGCCTGCGCAGCGCTGGTGAGGAGCTGTGTGCCCACCGTCCGGTTCGCCTCGGCCAGCGCCTGAGAGGCGAAGGAATTGACGATGGATGCGCTGGACGTGTTCGCGAGGGGATTGGTGTACACGGTGACCACAGGCTGCTCGGCGGCCCCGCCGGTTGCCGCGCTCGCCGTGAGCGTCATCAGCTTCTTGCTCAGGCCCGAGGGCAGGACGATCGCACCGTAGAGCTTCCCTTTGCCCATGTCCTTCTTCGCCGCGGCGAGGCTGACGAAACTCAGATCGAACTTGTCGTCGTCGACGCCTTTGCGCAGGCTGTCGGCGATCTCCTTGCCGACGTCGATGCGCTCTCCCGAGGCGCTGGTGGCGCCGGTGTCGGCGTTGATGACCGCTACGGGAAAGTCGTTGAGGTCTTTGGAGGCGTTGACCGTCCCTCCCAGGTACAGCGCCGCCAGCGCGGCCATGACCACGGTGACGATGACGGCCGGGGCCAGCCACAACCGCGGCCCCAGCCTGCTCCCTGCCGCGCCCTTGCCGTTTGCCATGGTGCACACGTTCCCTTCGGGGTGACCATTTCGGTTTCCAGGTGACCAGAATGGTCACCTGGATCTGTGAAGTCAAATACGGGGCCGAGTGGCGAGGAGAAGGAGCGCCGTCGGCACGACGGCCATCGAAGTGCGGACGCCGGGCGCCGCCGTAGGCAACACCGACGCACGAGCGTCCGGGCGGGGGCGACCGGTCGCCGGGCAGTCAGGCCTACAGCTGCGGTGACCCGTGTGGTCGGCGGCTCGTCAGCGGAAGGCGAAGTGCTCGGCGTGGAGATGCCGGCGGGGGACGCCCTGGCGACGGAGGGCGCGAGTGAGGTTGTCGATCATAGGGGCGGGGCCGCAGAGGAAGACGTGCGTGTCGGGGGTGATCGGTCCGGCCTCGGCCTGGATTCTTTCGGCGGTCAGACGGCCGTGGCTGCGGCTGAACGTCGGGTGGAGCCGGAACCCGGGGCGGTGTGCTGCCGCCGCGGTGAGTTCCGGGAGGAACGGTGCGTCTTCGGCGGTGGGGGCGCAGTAGAAGAGGTCGGTGCGGGGCGGCGCTGCACCGGGGTGGGTGAGCCAGCCGAGGAAGGGCGCGATACCGATGCCCCCCGCGATCCATATCTGCCGGGGTCCGCCGAGGGTGTGGTCGAACATGCCGTAAGGACCCTTGAGGGTTGCGGGATGTCCTTCACTTATGTCCGTGTAGAGGCCGCGTGTGCCGCGGCCCAGGGCACGGATGGTGAGGCGTACCGAGCCGTCGGCCTGCGTTCCTGCGACGCTGAAGGGGTGTTCGTGCCGGCCGCCGACCCGCAGGTAGACGAACTGACCTCCTGTCACGGGAAGCGTCGTCTCGCCGGTGGGCGTGAGGGTGAGGTCGAGGATGTCGGGTGTCGGCCGCTCGACACGGTGGATGGTGTAGTCCGCCCGGGGTTCCCTGTGTCGTAGCACCAGTTCGTCGTAGGTGTAGGCGCTCATGCCGGTGGTGGCCATGGTGACGTAGATCGCCAGGAGGGGCGTGGATCCGTTGATGATGAGATCGAGGAACCAGCCGTGCAACAGTGCCGACAGGAGCAGCAGGCCGGTGAGGCGATGCAGGAACAGCCAGCGCTCGTAGGGCAGTCGGAGGATGCGGCCGACCTGGCCGAGTGAGATGAGGACGAGCAGTAGCAGGCCGATGGCGGAGACGGCGCCGAGGAGATGGCCCATCCCTGCCGATGCGGTCCGGTGGGCGTAGCCGTACGGGCTCCCGTCGAAACCGGAGAAGAAGTGGAGGAGCAGGTGGGGGGTGAGCAGGAGTATGGACCATGCGGCGTACAGCTTGTGCTGGCGGTACATGCGGTCCAGGCCGCCGAACCACTGCTCCAACCACATCAGGCGGGTGGCCAGCACCAGGGTGCAGGACATCAGGTAGACGGACAGGACGCCGGCGAACTCGCCGACGAAATAGACGGCGCTGAGGCCCTCGGGCCTGAGCCGGTCCCAGGCCAGATAGAGCATGACCGCTCCGGTCGTGACCGACAGGGGTCCGACGTGACGCTTCTTCAGGCGCGTGTCCAAGGGGGCGCGCGCGATCCGGATGGCGTAGATCGCTATCACGATCAGGACGGGCATCGTCTACCCCTCGGGTGCGGGCACTGTGGACGAAGGGGCGCTGGTGAAGGCGGGCGGACCGTGCGGTCACGGCTTGGGCGCCCTCGAGCCCAGGTGGCTGCGTTTCCGGCCGCCTCTAATATTGGCTACAACGTAGCCGTTTCGCTGGTTCTGGTCCAGTGGTGCAATGTCGCCGTTGCGCAGGTGCACGACCACAGCTCCGGCGAGCAGCAGGAGAAGCCCGGCCCCCGCGAGGCCGCCTGAGGGCAGGCCCTTGCTCAGCGAGCTGTCGAGGAAGTCAAGCAACGTGTTGATTTTTACGGTCCTTAGAAGCGGAGTGCTCCTTCGGGCAGATCCCGCTCCGCGGTCAGCGGCAACTCCACAGTGGTGAGCATGTCCCGGTACCGCTCGGCCAGTTGGGAGGGGAGCTTCCTGCTGAACACCACCAACTCCCGGAAACAGCCGGGCCCGATCCGCCGGGCGTGCCTCGACCAGCGCAGCGGCACCGCGTTCTCCGGTGTCACCGTCACACCGATCCCCTCGACCGCGAACAGGAGCGCTGCGGAGACCTGGCCCGTACGTGCGACGGCGCGCGGCGTGAACCCGAGGTGTCCTGCCAGGCGGTCCACCACCTCGCTCATGCCCTGTTCCTGCTCGTAGAGCACCCAGTCGGCAGCCGCCAGTTCGGCCGGATCGGCCGCTGTCCCCGCCGGGTATTCGGCCGAGCCGGTCAGCACCATCTCCTCGTATCCCAGGGAGATGACGGGTCCCTCCCACGGGTCGGGCCGTGGGCCGACCGCGATGTCGCCCTGGCCACTGCGCATGGCCTCTTCGAGGTCCCGGCGGTGGGAGTAGTCGTGCAGTCTCAGCACGGTGGAGGGGTACGTCGAGTGCCAGCGCGCCGCGGACGGCGGCAGGATCCCCGAGGCGACGGACCGTACGGTCAGGACGTGGACGTCGCCCTGACGGCCCTCCACCACCTCGCGCACCGAGTCCTGCGCGTCCTGCACCGCACGGACGACGTTCTGTGCTCGGGGCAGAAAGACACGGCCCGCGGGAGTCAGCGTCACCCCCTGCCGGCCCCGCTCCAGCAGGACCGCGCCCAGCTCCTTCTCCAAGGCACCGATCTGCTGGGACAGCGAAGGCTGCGTGACATAGAGCCGCGCAGCCGCTCCGCTGAAGGAGCCCGCCTCCCAGACCGCGAGGAAGTACTCCAGCTGACGTAGCTGCATGTGATCAAGTTACTCGGCCGAGCGCTGCCCGGTGCTCGTGCTGTGACCACACATCCGGTGTGGTTCAGGATCAGTCGGCACGGCACGCAGGTGCCTCATGCCATGAGTGCGACCCTGCTGTCCTTGCGAGTGAGTCGGGACAGCAGGTAGTCGACCTCGGTACGGGCACGCGCCGACAGCACGGCACCGGGCTTGCGCTGGGTGTCGGAGGCCAGGATTCCGCGGCGTTTCATGACGTACTTGCGCACGGCCAGGCCGATGCCCGGCTGCTGTTCGTAGCGCAGCAGGGGCAGGTGGGCGTCGAAGATGTCATGGGCGGCGTCACGGTCGCCGGCCGTGGTGTGGCGCACCACGTCGACGAGGAGCTCAGGAACGCAGTAGCCCGTCATCGCTCCGTCGGCTCCGCGTTCTGTCTCGAAGTCCAGGAAGAGGCCGCCGTTTCCGCACAGGATCGCCAGGCGGGGCATCGCTCCGTCGGCTTCGAGTTGCCGGAGTGCGCTGATCTTCTCCAGGCCCGGCCAGTCCTCGTGCTTGAGCATCACGCACCCCGGCGCGGCGTTCGCGATGCGGGCGATGACGGCAGGGGACATGACGACGGAGAACGACAGCGGATAGTCCTGGATCACGAACGGCACGTCCGCGCCGATGGCGTCCGCCGCTCCCTCGTAGTAGCTCACGATCTGGTCGTCGGTACGCAGCGTGTTCGGCGGGGCGATCATGACGCCGCCGGCGCCGGCTGACATGACGTCGACCGTGAGAGCCCGCATGGCGGCGTAGCCGGGTGCGGAGACACCCACGACGATCGGCAGATCGGTGCGCTTGAGGACGTGCTGGACGATACGCACGCTTTCCTCGTGGGACAGCTTGGGTGCTTCGCCCATCTGGCCCAGGAGGGTCAGTCCGGTGACGCCGGCGTCTTCATAGAAGTCGACGAGTCGGCTGAGTGAGTCGACATCGATTGCGCCTTCCTCGTCGAAGGGCGTTGGTGCGATGGCGAAAACACCCTTTGTGTTGCGGTCCAGGGGTGCCATTGTTCTACCTCCTCAGAAGTCCGATGTCTTTTTCAGAGGCTGGCGATGAGTCCGCCGTCGACGCGAATGACCGAACCTGTGATGTAAGAGGCCTGGACGCTTGCGAGGAAGGCGACGGCGGCGGCGTATTCCCGCGGTTCGCCGTAGCGGCCCACAGGGATCGACGCGACGCTCTCGGCGGACGTCTCCGCGACGGACCTGCCCTCCCGATCGGCCTTGGCCTGGTCGAGGAACTTGGTCCGCTGGGTGCCGATCCGTCCCGGAACGACCACGTTGCAGGTGACACCCTCGGCCGCGACTTCCCGGGCCAGCGTCTTGGACCAGCCGAGCAGGCTGCCCCGCAAGGCGTTCGACAGCCCCAGGTTGGGGATGGGGGCGATCACCCCCGAGCTGGTGCTGGTGATGATCCTGCCCCAGCCGCGGCTCCGCATCAGCGGCACGGCCCTGTCCGTGATCGCGATGACGGACAGCACCATGGACTGGAAGTGCCGCAGCCAGAGTTCAGGGTCCTGCCCCGCAACGGGCGAGGGCGGAGGCCCTCCCGTGTTGTTGACCAGGATGTCCACGGGACCGAGCGCGCCTTCGACTGCCGCGATGTGCTGGTCGATCGCGTCCAGGTCCGTCAGATCCCATTCCAGGGGCACGGCTTTCCCGCCTGCGTCGGCCACCGCCTCGGCGGTGCTCTCTGCGGCCTGCGGGCTGATGTCCGCGACGGCGACAGCGGCGCCTTCCGCCGCGAGGGCCTGGGCGATCGCTCCGCCGAGACCCCCACCTCCCCCCAGTACGAGCGCGGTCTTGCCCGAAATTCCCAGATCCACAGCTTCGCTCCTTGGGCGGTGGCCCCGTTCGTCGTTTCCAACTGACACTGCCACGAGGTCGTCATGGGTCTCCAATAGGAATCTCTCGCGCCATGCATAAGGGATGCCTATGCGCCGCGAAGAGGGAATAGGCGTTGCCGGCGTGCAAGATGAGGTGGGGAACAGGGCCGTTTCGGTTCGATTTCCGACGCATGTTCATGGCCGTAACTGGAGGCCCCTATGCCCTTGCCGGAAACCATGCGGGCCGCGGTCCTTGCCGAGCCCGGCACTCTCGCTGTCACGACGCTGCCCGTGCCGCAGGTGGGACCGGAAGACGTTCTGGTGCACGTCCGCAGGGCGTCCCTGTGCGGAACGGACTTGAAGATCCGCAGTCGGCACTTCTTCAAGGACGGCGGCCCGGCCGCGGGCGAGTTCGTACCCGGCCACGAGTACGCCGGCGTCGTCGCCGCGGTGGGCAGCGCCGTGGACGAGCTCCGGGTCGGCGACCGGGTGGTGACGGAAGCCCACCGCGGCTGCATGCGCTGCGCCAACTGCCTGGCCGGGGCCTACACGGACTGCCTCAACTACGGCCTGCGGCACACCGGGCACCGCGTGCAGGGGATGACCGTCAACGGGGGGTTCGCGGAGTACGCGCTCAACCACGTGGCGACCCTCCACCGGTTGCCGGACACCGTGGACTTCGACGCCGCGGTCGTCCTCACCACCGTGGGCACCGTGATGCACGCCTTCGACGTGCTCGACACCCTGCTCGTCGGATCCACGGTCGCGGTGATCGGCCCCGGACCGATAGGTCTGCTCGCGGTACAGGTGGCACGTGAACTCGGGGCCAGGACCGTAGCCCTGGCCGGCACGCGGGAAGCCAGGCTCGCCATCGGCAAGTCATTCGGCGCGGACCTGGTCGTCAACTCCCGTATGGAGGACGCGGTTGCGGCGGTCCGGGACGCGACCGACGGGATCGGCGCCGACATCGTCCTGGAGTGCTCCGGCGCCCCGAGCGCGGTCGACGACGCCCTCCACATGGCCAAGCGATCCGGGAAGGTCGTCCTCGTCGGCTTCTTCGAAAAGCCCGTACAGACCGACCTCAACCACGCCGTGATGAACGGCATCTCGATCCAGACGGTCCGCGGCGAGGGCACCGGTTCGGTGACCCGCGCCGTGGGCCTGGCCGCCCGGGGTCGGCTGCGCACCGCGGAACTGGTCACCCACCATTTCGGGCTGTCCGACGTCGCCGAGGCGTTCGACACCTACGCCGAGCGCCGGGGCAATGCCATCAAGGTCATGCTGGACATCTCCGAGGACCCGGAGTCCACCCGTGACCGGTGACCGAGAGGGCACCGTGCCCGACGTCCTGGCAGCCGGGCGGGAGAAGACGGCGGCCGCCATGGCCGATGCTGCCACCGCCTGGCTGAACAGCCTGAGCGAGGACCAACTCCCGCTCGCCGCCTACGACTCCCCGCTCCAGCCCGATGCGGAGGCCGAGCGGCTGCGCTGGTTCTACACCCCCACCGACCACGGCGGGCTCGCCGTCCGGGACCAGAACGCCCGCCAACAGAGCCTGGCCATGCGGCTGGTGGCCACCGGACTGTCCGTCCGGGGCTACGCCACGGTCACCACCGTGATGGGACTGGAGAACGTCCTGGACCAGTTGGAAGGGTGGCGGGTCCACTGGGGCCGGCAGCGCGGACGGGACCCCGGCCTGTACTGGCTGAGGATCTTCGGCCGCCCCGGCGACCGTGTCTGGGCATGGCGGTTCGGCGGCCACCACATCTCCCTGAACAACCTCGTCGTCGCCGGTCGGCTCGTCTCCACGACCCCCTGCTTCATCGGTGCCGACCCGGCCACGACCGAGCTGATCGGTGGCACCCTGCGGCCCTTGCAAGGCCCTGAGGAGACGGCCCGTCAACTGGTCCGCAGTCTGGACACGGGCCAACTCCGAAGCGCCCTGCTCCACCCGTCCGCGGTCTCGGACATCGTCTCCGGCAACCGCCCACGCGTCGAACACGGCGACACGATGATGCACATGCAGGACCTGTGGCGCGGCCGGTTCGCCGACCCCGAGCTGGACCGGCTCGTCGACGACATCGACCGCCGGGCGGAAGCGGGCAGCGGATACACCGAGAACGATCACGCGCGCGTGGCCATCACGATTCCCCCCAAAGGCATCAGCGGTCGCGACCTGAACAAGGAGCAGCGGCACCTGCTGCGCCGGCTCGTCAGCCTTTACACCGGACGGGCACCCGAGTTCCTCGCCGACGCCTACGACACCCACTACGCCTCCGACACCGTCCTCGACGCGGTGCATTTCGGCTGGGCGGGCAGCACGGACGCCGGGGAACCGCACTACTACCGGGTGCAGGACCCTCGCGTCCTGATCGAGTACGACAACACACAGCGGTACGCCAACCACGCCCACTCGGTGTGGCGTGACCTGACCTCCGACTTCGGACTGGACGTGCTCGCCGAACACCGCGCACACATCGCACACGAGTAGGGCGTACTCGGGACCGCGCTCACCGCACGAGCAAGTCACACGTCAGCAGCATCCTTGCCAAGATCGGTGCCGGACCCGCGTCCAGGCGGTGGCTTTCGCCTACGACGCAGGGCTCGTCAGACCGGTCCTGCCTATGAGACAACCTCCGCGATGCGGACGGCATCGCGGTGACAAGAAGGAGAGCCGGACATGAGCAGTCCCCATATGCACGTAGTCGCCGCATACCTGCGGTTGACCCGAAAACGCAGGACGGCCCCTGACTCCGTGGCTGCATCGAAGGAGCCGCCTCGTCCGCCCGCCAAACTGGTACAGCGGCACGACGTGAGATCGCGCAGCATCGACGGTTTCGAATGCTGCACCGTCAGTCCGCGCGGGCGCCGGGCGGAACGAGCGGTCGTCTATCTGCACGGCGGCGCCTACATCAGCCACATGGTGCCCCAGCACTGGCAGTTGATCTCGCAGCTTGCGGATGCCGGTGTACGAGTCGAGGTGGCGCAGTACGGGCTGGCGCCGAAGTACACCTACCGTGACGCCTATCCCTTCGTCACTGCCCTCTACCGCGACCTGCTCAGTGACCTGGACGCCGGCCAGGTCACGATCATGGGCGACTCCGCCGGCGCGGGCTTGGCTCTGGGCGTGGCGCAGAGCCTGGCCGACTCGGGTCTTCCCCAGCCGGCCCGAGTGGTACTGATCTCCCCCTGGCTGGATCTGACGCTGACCAACCCCGCGATTCCCGAGGTCGAAGCCCGAGATCCGTTTCTCACCACCAGCCGCCTGCTCGCGGCCGGACGTGGCTGGGCAGGCGGGGACGACCCCGCCCAACCCCGGCTCAGTCCCGTCAATGGCCCGCTTGCCCCCCTGGCGCCCATCGACATCTACATCGGCACGCGCGACTTGTTCTTCCCGGACGTCCGGCGCCTGGAAGAACGGGCTGCTGAGGAGGGGGCGGCCGTGAATGTCATCGTGTGCGACGGTGCGGTCCATGCCTACCCGCTTGTCCCCGCTCCCGAGGGGCGTGCCGCGGCCCGCGTCATCGTGCGGTCCGCGGCCTCCTGAGCGGGTGGGAGGCGATCTTCAGCCGACGTCGGGCGAGCCCTCGCCCCGCTGTTCGGGAGCGGTGTTGCACACCGGCCGGCAGCTGCTTCCGAACTCCTGGTAGGACACCGGTCAGGTACGGGCGGCAAGCCTGGCTTCGACGCCGTCGACAAGCGACTGCAGTCCGAAGGACACATGCGGGCGGGGGGTGGCTGCGAGGGCGGCGCCGATCGCGAACGTGGCGACGCTCTGGGCGGCTTGTTCGGCTTCCCGCCTGGTGAGGCCGGATGCCTCGCAGACCGCGAGCAGGTGCGCGTCATGGCGGTCCCTGGCCGGGCCGTCGAGAGGTTGGATGGTCATGGCGGCCAGCAGCCAGGGGTGCCTGAGAAGCATCGAACGCAGGTTGTCGGCCATGGCCAGGAGGGCCGGACGCCATGTGAGGCCGTCGAGAGCGGGCAGAGGTGTCTGGCCCCAGACGGTGTCGGCGGCCAGCAGGAGCAGATCGTGTCGGCTTTTGACGTGCCAGTAGAGTGCCGCCGCGGTGATGCCGAGTCGGCTGCCGAGTCTTCGCATGGTCAGACCCTCGATGCCGCCCTCGTCCAGAAGGGCGATGGCCGCCTGGATGATCTGCTCCTGGTGCAGGGCGTCGCGGGGCATGCCCGCGGTAGTCGGCATGGGGCTGCTCACGGCACTTTCTTGCTGGGGAACGAGGCCGCGGTGTGCGGCTCTGCGGGCGCGTGGCCCTCGCGCCGACGAGGACGGGGTGTCGTGCGCGTCGGCGCGCGGTTCATACGTGGGGGCCGTTGCGGTAGGTCAGCCGGGAGAGTCCGCGGGCCGGATGCCGCGCAACAGCCGTTCTCCGGACTCGCGTAGCCGGTCCTTGACCTCGTCGAGGCCGGATGCGAGCAGGACGTGATCGCGTTTGCGCCAGGTGCCGGCGACCATCACGGCTTCGATGTTGGCGATGTCGGCGTGCAGGACCGTGGCGATGGGGTCGTGCGCCGGCCACAGGTTGAGCGCCCGGGCGTCGACGGCGACCAGGTCGGCCTGCATGCCCGCTTCGATCCGGCCCACCTTGTCCGTCAGGCCCAGCGCCTTCGCTCCTTCGACCGTGGCCCAGGCAAGCGCCTGTTTGCTGGTGACGGATGGTGTGTTGGCGTACATGCCGGTCGTCTGCCGGTGGTGGGCGTGGTCCAGGCTGCGCTGGTGGGCCAGAGCGATCCGGGCGGCGGTGAGCACCGTGCCGGGTACGGCGGTGTCGATGTCGGTGCCCAAGGAGGGCGCCGCGCCCAGGCGCAGCAGGGATCCGGTGATGGGTGTGCCGTGTCCCTGGCCCAGTTCGTTCTCCGGGGTGGCGGTGAAGGTGACCCCTGTCTCGACGAGCGTCTTGGTCCAGTCGTCGGGCAGGTCGGCTCCGTGCACGACGTTGGTCAGGGGGCTGAACAGTCCGGCGTTGCGCACGGCTTCCCAGCCGGGTGAGGGTTCGCCGCCGCTCTGGTGCATCGAGACGACAAGGCCGCGTTCCGCGCCGGCCCGGAAGTCGGCCACCGCGGTCTCGGGGGAGGAGTACTGCGGCCCCTGGAGGGCCAGGCCCAGGGTGAGGAGGGCGTGGTCGCGGACGGGGCCGTCGAGCAGCCGGTCGATCTCGGCGAGCGGGTGGGGTGTGTCCGGCGACCGGTAGGGCGTGCCGTGCAGGAAGACCGCGCGGATCCCGGCCTGGACCAGTCCCTCCACGGCCGCGTCGGCATGTTCGGGCGACAGCGCGTTGTGACACCAGTCGCCGAGGGTGGTCGTACCGCAGTTGAGCTGGTTCAGGGCGCCGGCGAGATTGCTGATGTGCATGTCGGCCGGGGTGTACTGCCCGACGCACTCGCCGTGCAGGTGGGTGAGGTACTCCATCAGCGTCCAGTCGGCGCCCGCGGAGCGCAGCGCGGTCTGCCAGGTGTGCAGATGGGCGTTGACCAGGCCGGGGATGAGGACGCGGCCGGAGAAGTCGACGACCTCGGCGTCGGGCGCCTCGACGGTTTCGCCGACGGCGGCGATGGTCTCGCCGTCGACGAGGATGTCGACCTGCTCGGCGTCCGGCCGGTCCGGCGTCATCGTGATGACCTGCGCCCCGCGCAGCAGTATGCGGCTCATTCAGTGGCCCCCGAACCGGGGGAGGTGTGGCTCGGCTGGGACATGGTGCGGCTCCTTGCCTGCGGCGTCATTGCCCGCACGGCGGCTTGTGTGGAGGTGAGGAAATCCCGAGTGGCGATGTGCCCGATGTAGCCGTCGGGACGGATCAGCAGCAGCGTGTCGCCGGTCAGACCGTAGGCACTGCGCAGCGTGGTCCGGGGGTCGGAGAAGCCCGCGGCCGATCCGATCGTGAGCCGCTTGAGCTGGGCGCCGGTCGTCGGCCAGTCGAGGAGTTCGAGGTCCTGGGCAGCGTCGGGGCCGTAGGCGATGGCGGTGAAGTGCGGTCCCTTCAAGAGGGTGAACAGGCGGATCTCGGCGCCGTCAGCGGTGAGCAGTCGGGCGTCCGGGGCGCGGTCGCCCACGTGCAGCGTGCTGGTGCCGCCGCTGTCGGCGGGGGCGAGCGGGCCGCCGTAGTAGGTCAGGGAGAGCTGCTGCTCGTCCTTGCCGCGCTTCATGCTGGAGGGGTCCAGCTTGGCGATGCCGCCCCACTTCTCCGTGGACAGACCCAGGACCCCGGCGGCGATCGGCTGCCGCTCGGCCTCGTAGGTGTCCAGCAGGGCCGGGTCGGCTCCGGCGAGGACCTGGGCGAGCTTCCAGCCGAGGTTGTAGCCGTCCTGCATACCGGTGTTCAAGCCCTGGGCGCCGGCCGGCGTGTGGACGTGCGCCGCGTCGCCGACGAGGAAGACACGTCCGCGGCCGTAGTGCTTCGCCAGGCGGATGTTGGGCCGGAACACGGACGTCCAGTGGATCTCGTGGAGCTGGATGTGCCGGTTGCGGGTGTGGGAGTGGATCCGGTCGATGATGGCGCCGATCTCCTGGGGCGGCTTCTCGTCGGGCGTGAGCCGGATCATCCACTGGAACATGTCGCTGTGGGGGAGCGGGCAGGCGCCGATGAGTTTGCCGCCGAGGCCGGGCCACATGTGCCACCGGTTGCGGGCCAGGCCGCTTACGGAGGCGTCCACGATCAGCACGCGGTCGGCGTCGTCCGTCGTCCCCACGAAACCGATGTCGAGCTGCTTGCGCACCGCGCTGGAGCCGCCATCGGCCCCCACGGCATAGCGGGCGACGATCTCCTCGACCCCGTCCGCGCCCACCACCCTGGCGACCACCGTGTCCTCGTCCTGCGTCAGCTCGGTCAGTTCCTTGCCGAACTCGACCTCGCGGCCGAGCTCACCGAGCCGGGCGTGCAGGGCGCGGTCCGTGCGGAACTGCGGGATCAGCCAGGTGTTCGGGTACGGGACGTCCGAGGTCGCCTCTTTGTGGGGGAACATCTTCCACGGCACACCGATGGGCCCTGCATGGAGCCCCAGCTTGGGATAGATGTCGCCGCCGGCCAGCACGTCGTCCAGAGCGCCGAGGTCTTCGAGGACTTCGAGGCTGCGGGGCTGGATGCCCTTGGCGCGCGAGCCGTCGAATGCGTGGGGGGACCTGTCGACGATCCGGACGTCGAGTCCGCGGCGTACGAGGTCGATCGCCAGGGCGGAGCCCGAGGGACCGGCACCGATGATCAGTACGTCGATGGCCTGCGGACTGTTCATGAGTCGAGCCTTTCGGTGCGTGCGGACACGAACGCGACGAGCTGATCGGCGACGTCGCGAGGCCGTTCGAAGGGGGCCATGTGTCCGCATTTGTTAATTACGTGACGTTTCTGTGGCTTCAGCAGAGCACGCGCCGTGTCGAACTGCGTCAGCGGCGTGACGTCGTCCTCGTCGCCCCACAGCAGCAGCGTCGGAATGCCCAGGGCTCCCGTCCGCCGGAAGAGGTCGTCACGGCCGGCGAGAGGCAGGTGCTGGAGGGTGTCGAAGACCGCGTACAGCGAGCCCTCGAAGCGGAAGGAGTCAAGGACCATCTCGGTCAGCTTCGCGCCGAGCTCGGGGTCGCGGACGTTGTGCCCGAGGTGTCCCTGGAGCAGCTGAAGGCCGCGACGGCGGGCGACCACCCCGGCCAGCAGATCGCTGCGCAGCAGCCGGTCGGGGGAGGCCAACCGCGGTTTCGCGAGACCGGCGGGTCCGACGATGGTGAGCGTGGACACCGACGAGCGGTACTGGGCGGCGTACGTCATGCTGACCAGCGCGCCCATGGAGGTGCCGACCAGGTGCAGGGGCCGCGCCGTCAGGCCGAGCCGGTCCGTCAGCTCGGCCAGCTGCCGTGTGAACAGCGTCTCGTCGTAGCGCGCCGGTACCCGGTCGGAGTAGCCGCGGCCGTAGGCGCTGCAGGCCAGAGTGCGCAGCCCGCGGGCGTGCAGCTCGCCGACGAGGCCGTCCCAGTAGAACAGCGGGATGGTCAGACCGCCCGCCATCAGGACCACATCCCCGTCCTCGGGCCCCGTCAACTCGTAGTGGGTGACGCCGTCGGACAGCTCGACGAAACTGCCGCGCAGCGCCCCCCGCGAGTCGGCGGTGAGCTTGCGGTCCTCGCCCGAGGCGACGAAGTACTTCATGGAACGGGCCTCCTTGCCCTCAGTGCGTGGGGGTGTCGGTGCAGGAGCCGAGGAACTTCGCGATCGCGTCCGCGACCCACTGCGGTTCCTCCTCCGGCAGCAGATGTCCGCCGTGAGGGTGGACGAGCTCCTGGGCACCGGGGATGTCGCGGGCGAAGTGCTGGCCGTCGATGCTCGCGCTGCGCAGCACCAGCGTCGGCACCGTGATGCGGGGGATCTGCGCGCTGCGGTCCGGCTGGTCGGTGTTGCAGAAGTCGACGAAGGCCGAGCGGTTACCGGGGCGGCTCATGAGCTGATGGGCGCGATCCACCATGGCGTCGTCCACGATCTGCGCATACGGCCCGACGCTCTCGCGCAGGCTGCGCTCGATGGCCCCGCGCGGCATCACCCGCCTCAGCAGGGGCCGCACCAGCGGGTTGCGGGTCAGGCGCATCCCCGCGGGCACCGTCTTCTCCGGGTAGCCGGTGGCATTGACCAGCACCAGGCCGGTCAGCCGCTCCGGATGATCCAGCGCGACGTTCCAGGCGATGTTGCCGCCCAGGGAGTTGCCGGCCAACGCGTAGCGCGGCACGCCCAGCGCTTCCGCGAAGCCCGCCACCGTCGCGGCGTACGCCGGGATGCGGTAGTCGCGGTCCTTGCGCGGGCCCGTCAGTCCGAACGCCGGCAGGTCGGGACGGATGACATCGAACGCATCCGACAGCAGATCCGTCGCGCGGTCGAAGTGCTGGAGGGATGAGGCGCTGCCGTGCAGCAGCACGAGCGCCGGGCCGTGCCCAGCACGCTTGTAGTGGATCCGCAGGCCGTCCACCTCGACGAACCGGGAATCGGGCTGGGGCTCAGACCAGGTACTCATAATGGCTACACTGTTACCGATATAGTTTCGTGTCAAGTGGAAGCCCCCGCGTGTTACGGCCACGGTGGTCTTGAGCGAGGAGATGGATCAGTTGGTGCGCCGCGCTGCCGGTCGTCCGCCGGTCCCACGGGACCGGATCGTCGACGAGGAGGGAGCGGAGGCGCTGCCAATGAGGGCTCTGCCCGAGCGCCTGGGTTCGAGTACGGCGACGCTGTACCGGCATTTCGGCAACCGGGCAGAGTTCGTGGCGCAGGTCGTGGACCACATGTTCGGCTTCGTCGAGCTGGACGATCGGGAACTGGCCTCGGCGAGCTGGCGGCCGCTTCTGAGGGAGGTGGCACACGCCATGTTCCGCGCCTTGGGCCGGCACGAGAACGGCGCCGGTGGGCGGCGCAACGAGGAGGGCTGGGGACCTTCCGTGAGGGCGGCCGACCAGGGCAACAGCTGCGTCGCGTGTCAGGTCGACGCGCCTCCTCGCCGCATGGCAGAGACGCGGCTGATCGGTGCAGGTGGGCGAGGTGCGATTGGTCAGCGGATTCGAGAACCCGCACCGACCGCTTCGTGGGGGTGGGTCTCCCCGTCCTGGTGCGCCAGTTGGTGCGGCCACCACACCTTCTTCCCCACGTCGAGGAAGAGGGAGGTGACCAGCACGGAACGGACGACGAAGGTGTCCAGCAGGACACCGAGCGCGACCGCGAAGCCGATCTCCGCGAAGCCCACCATCGGCAGGGTGCCCAGTGCGGCGAACGTGCCGGCGAGGACCAGTCCGGCCGAGGTGATCACCGCGCCGGTCGTGGCCAGACCCGTCACCACACCGGGTCGGGTGCCCTGACGCATGGCCTCCTCGCGGATGCGGGTGGTGAGGAAGATGTTGTAGTCGATGCCCAGGGCGACCAGGAACACGAAGACGAACAGCGGGAAGGCCACGTCCTCGCCCGCGTAGTCGAAGACGTACCGGAAGGCCAGGGCGCTCAGCCCGAGTGCCGTGGCCAGGGACAGCACCACCGTCCCGATCAGCAGGAGCGGGGCCACCAGGGCCCGTAGCAGCACGCCGAGCACCAGCAGCACGACGGCCAGGACCAGCGGGATGACCAGGTAGTTGTCGTGGGTCTGGGCGTTCTCCATGTCCAGCAGCGCGGCCGTGCCGCCGCCCACCCGGGCGTCGGCGCCGGGCACGGCGTGCACCGCGTCGCGCACCCGCTGCACGGTGGCCTTGGCCGCGTCGCTGTCGGCCGGGGCGCGCATGGTCGCCTCGAACAGCACCTGCCCGTTGTGCTCGGGCGCGGTGCCGGGCGGTACGCCGATGCTCTGCGGCACGACTCCGCGGTCCGCGGCGACGGCACGGCCCACCTGCGGGGCCTGCGCCTTGTGGGACACGATCACGAGTGGGTCGCCGGTGCCCGCCGGGAAGTAGCGCGCCGACACCTTCTGCCCGACGATCGAGTCCGGTGTGTTGGTGAAGGCGTCCGCGTTGGCGATCCCCGCCGCGCGCAGCTGGAACAGGCCCAGGGACAGGGCCACGAGGACCACGGCCGTGGCGCCCCAGACAAGACGCGGACGGCGCGCGATACGGCGGCCCATCCGGGCCCACAGGCCGCGCTCGGTCGGATCGGCGGACCCGAAGTGCGGGACGGTCGGCCAGAAGATCCAGCGGCCGAAGACCAGCAGCAGGGCCGGGAAGAGCGTGAGCATGGCCAGCAGGGCGATCGTCACGCCGATGGCCGCCACCGGGCCCAGGCCCCGCGTCGAGTTCATCTCGGCGACCAGCAGCACCAGCATGCTCAGGACGACCGTCAGACCGGAGGCCATCACGGCCGGTCCCGCGCGGTTCATCGCCAGCTCCATCGCCTCGTGCCGGTCCTCGTGCCGGCGCAGTTCCTCCCGGTAGCGGGCGACCAGCAGCAGGGCGTAGTCCGTGCCGGCGCCGAAGACGAGCACCGTGAGGATCCCGGCGCTCTGGCCGTTGACCGTCAGACCGGCGTGTCTGGCGAGGAGATAGATCAGTGCCTGCGCGGTGAACAGCGCCGCCACCACACCGAGCAGCGGCACGAACAGCAGCGTCGGACTGCGGAACGTCAGCAGCAGCATGACGATCACGACGGCCATCGCGGAGAACAGCAGCGTCGTGTCGATGCCCTCGAAGGCCTTGGAGAAGTCCGCCGACGTACCGCCGGGCCCGGTGATGTGCACCGCGAGTCCGGCACCGCCCCTGCCCACCTGGTGGCGGATGGAGTCGACGGCGGGCGCGATCCGCTGCCAGCCCCGCGCGTCCATGGTGATCGGCACAGAGATCTGGGCGGCCCGCGGTGCCGCCGGCCGGTCGTAGACGGGCCCGCGGGTCTCCGCGCCGCGGATGCCGTGATCGTGCAGCGCCTTGATCTGCCGGACGTCCTCGGCGATCTGCCGCCGGTCCTGGACGGTCAGGCCGCTCGCGCGCGCGTAGACGACGACCGCCGGGATCTGCTCGGGTCTGAAGTGCTCGGAGCTGTCGAGTACCTGGGTGGACTCCGCGGAGCCGGGCAGCCAGGACTGGGCGTCGTTGTCCTGGGCGCTGTTCAGCTTCGCCCCGAACGGCGCCGCGATCACCAGAATCACCAGCCACAGGGCCACGACCAGCCACTTGGAGCGCCGCCCGCAGACGAACCGGATGGTGTTCCGCTTCCAGACGTCGAGCTGCCTCATGGCGACCCCCGTAGTCCTACGTGGTGCCGATCGGCCACCGAGCATGGCACGGACCGCCCCTGGCGGGCATGGGCTGAACGGCCCAGGTCTGGACCGGCGCGAACAAACGTGCCCGGACATGGCAGGCTTGGGTCATGGCCCCGCAGATCAGCCCCAGCATCCTGTCCGCCGACTTCGCCCGCCTCGCGGACGAGGCGAAGGCGGTCGAAGGAGCCGACTGGCTCCACGTCGACGTCATGGACAACCATTTCGTCCCGAACCTCACGCTCGGCGTGCCGGTCGTAGAGTCCCTGGCCCGTGCGACGGACACCCCGCTGGACTGCCATCTGATGATCGAGGCCCCCGATCGCTGGGCCCCGCAGTACGTCGAAGCGGGGGCCTCCTCCGTCACCTTCCACGTCGAGGCGGCCGCCGCGCCGGTCCGGCTCGCCCGGGAGATCCGGGCCAAGGGCGCGCGCGCCTCCATGGCCCTCAAGCCCGCGACGCCCATCGAGCCGTACGAGGACCTGCTCCCCGAGCTCGACATGCTGCTGATCATGACGGTTGAGCCGGGCTTCGGCGGGCAGGCGTTCCTCGACATCATGCTCCCGAAGATTCGCCGCACCCGCGAGTTGATCAGCAAGCACGGCCTGGAGCTGTGGCTGCAGGTCGACGGCGGCGTCTCGGCCTCCACCATCGAGCGCTGCGCCGAGGCCGGCGCGGACGTCTTCGTCGCGGGCTCGGCGGTGTACGGGGCGGAGGATCCGGCGCAGGCGGTACGTGCACTGCGCACCCAGGCGGAGACGGTGACCGCCCAGGCGAGCTGGGCGTGCGACCACTGAACCAAGACAACGTGAACGGCGCCCATCAGGGCGGATCAAGCGCGCCGAATCTGCAAGGATGAACGGCGAATCCAGAGTGTGAACAGCAGTGAGGAGATCGCCGTGTCGGGTATGTCGGCGGGCCGGTCAGCAGTGCGGATGGGACCCGCTGAGCTGGTGCAGGCGGCGGCCATGGCCCGCCGCTTCTACCTCGAGGGCAAGTCCAAGATCCAGATCGCGGAGGAGTTCGGCGTCAGCCGCTTCAAGGTGGCCCGGGTGCTGGAGACCGCTCTCGAACGGGATCTCGTACGCATCGAGATCCGCGTCCCGGCCGAGCTGGACGCGGAGCGCTCGGACGCGCTGCGCGCCCGCTACGGCCTCAGGCACGCCGTCGTGGTGGAGTCCCCGGCCGAGGCCGAGGAGACCCCCGACCCGGAGAACCTCGGTGAGGTGGCCGCCGACCTGCTCGGCGAACTCGTCAACGAGGGCGATGTGCTGGGCCTTGCCTGGGGCCGCTCCACCATCCACATGGCCGCGGCCCTGGACCGGCTGCCGCCGTGCACGGTGGTGCAGTTGACGGGCGTGTACGACGCCGGGACCGCCGAGCGCGGCTCCGTGGAGGCCGTGCGCCGCGCCGCCCAGGTCTCCGGCGGCGACGCCCACCCCATCTACGCGCCGATGCTGCTGCCGGACGCGGCGACCGCGGCCGCGCTGCGCAACCAGACCGGGATCGCCCGGGCCTTCGAGTACTTCGACAAGGTCACGGTCGCCTGTGTCTCCATCGGCTCCTGGGAGCCCGGCATCTCGACGGTGCACGACATGCTGAGCGACGAGGAGCGCGCGCACTACGCCTCGCTCGGTGTCGCCGCCGAGATGTCCGCGCACCTCTTCGACGCCCAGGGCCGCCGGGTCGGCCGGGATCTCGGCGAGCGGTGCATCACCGTCAAGGCCGACCAGCTCCGCCGTATCCCCGAGGTCGTCGCGATCGCGGGCGGGGCGCGCAAGGCGTCCGCCATCGACGCGGTGCTGCGCTCCGGGCTCGTCACCAGCCTGGTGACGGACACGTCGGCCGCGGACGTCCTGATGACGGCGGGCCCGACGCCGAAGCCGGCGCTCAACAGGGCCGACCCGGACGGGATCTGACGGGTGGTCGGAGGAATGGCCGCGACTCGGTCGGGGCGGTACTGAGATGACGCAGCTCGTGGTCACGCTGGACCTCGACGGGGTCACGGACAAGGCCGGCCTGATGGACCGCTCCGCCCGTGCCCTGCAGCTGCCCGACTGGTTCGGACGCAACTGGGACGCCCTGGCCGACAGCCTCTGCGACCACACCGTCTGGCCCCGGGACGCCGTGGAGCAGGGGCTGCTGGTCGTCGTGCGGAACTGGCAGGCGTACGCCGAGGCGAGCCCGCGGGAGTGGGAGACCGCGCGGGAGGTGTTCGCCGAGGCGGCGGACCGTACCCCCCGGCTCTGTGTGGCGCTGGCTCTCGGGGGTGCGGCGCGCTAGGGCTTGGAGGTTCCTCCGAGGGGCCCTCTGACCAGCCTGGATGATCTGCCCGTGCATCGCATTCCGGTCGACATGGGACAATGAAGTACGTGCTCTTCCCCCTGGCTGACCTGTCCGGGGGCCACCTCTGATCGACTGGGATGTGCAGCACGTGCGTTTCCTCAACGACATCCAGCCCGCGTACGACCTGACGTACGACGACGTCTTCATGGTCCCGAGCCGCAGTGCGGTCGGCTCGCGGCAGGGTGTGGACCTCAGCTCCCCGGACGGCACGGGCACCACGATCCCGCTGGTCGTCGCCAACATGACCGCCATCGCCGGCCGCCGCATGGCCGAGACGATGGCCCGGCGCGGTGGCCTCGTCGTCATCCCCCAGGACATTCCGATCGAGGTCGTCACCGAGGTCGTCTCCTGGGTGAAGAGCCGCCACCACGTCCTGGACACCCCGATCGTGCTGGCCCCGCACCAGACCGTCGCCGACGCGCTGGCCCTGCTGCCCAAGCGTGCGCACAACGCCGGAGTGGTCGTCGACGAGGACGGCCGGCCGGTCGGCGTCGTCACCGACCAGGACCTGACCGGCGTGGACCGCTTCACGCAGCTCGAGGTCGTGATGTCCCGGGATCTGCTGCTCCTGGACGCGGACATCGACCCCCGTGAGGCGTTCAACCGGCTCGACCACGCCAACCGCCGCTACGCGCCCGCCGTCGACAAGGACGGCAGGCTGGCCGGCATCCTCACCCGCAAGGGCGCCCTGCGCGCCACGCTGTACACGCCCGCCACCGACGCGCAGGGCAGGCTGCGCATCGCCGCCGCCGTCGGCATCAACGGCGATGTCGCGGGCAAGGCCAAGCAGCTGCTGGACGCGGGCGTGGACACGCTCGTCATCGACACGGCGCACGGCCACCAGGAGTCGATGATCAGCGCGATCAAGGTGGTCCGCGCCCTCGACCCGCAGGTCCCGATCGTCGCCGGCAACATCGTCGCCGCCGAGGGCGTGCGCGACCTGATCGAGGCCGGCGCGGACATCATCAAGGTCGGTGTCGGCCCCGGCGCGATGTGCACCACCCGCATGATGACCGGCGTCGGCCGGCCGCAGTTCTCCGCGGTCCTGGAGTGCGCGGCCGAGGCGAAGAAGTACGGCAAGCACGTGTGGGCCGACGGCGGTGTCCGCCACCCGCGCGACGTCGCCATGGCCCTGGCGGCCGGTGCGTCGAACGTGATGATCGGGTCGTGGTTCGCGGGCACCTACGAGTCCCCGGGCGACCTTCAGCAGGACGCCAACGGCCGGCTGTACAAGGAGTCGTTCGGCATGGCCTCCGCGCGGGCGGTCCGCAACCGCACGTCGGAGGAGTCGGCGTACGACCGCGCCCGCAAGGCGCTGTTCGAGGAGGGCATCTCCACCTCCCGCATGTTCCTCGACCCGGCCCGTCCCGGCGTGGAGGACCTGATCGACTCGATCATCGCGGGCGTCCGCTCCTCCTGCACCTACGCCGGAGCGAACTCCCTGGAGGAGTTCGCCGAGAAGGCGGTGGTCGGCATCCAGAGCGCGGCAGGCTATGCGGAGGGCAAGCCGCTGCACGCCAGCTGGGTCTGAGCCAAGTCCCTTGCCGACGGCCCCCGTTGAAAATCGGGGGCCGTCGGCATGTCCGGGCTCTACCGTCGGTTGCATGGAGATCACCGTCTGCCGGGCCGCCGATGTGGCGCTGCTCGACCAGTACATCCCTTCGCCCGGCGCCACCTCGTTCCACGCCCGGCGCTTCACGCGGCAGGAGGCGGGGGAGACCGCATATCTCGTCGCCTGGCTGGACGGGCGGCCCGTCGGGCACGCGGAGATGCGCTGGACCGGAAACGACGACCCCGAGGTGCTGGCCGCGAGTACCGGCTGTCCGGAGATCGGCGCGCTGGGTGTCTGGCCCGAGGAACTCCGCTCGCGCGGGATCGGCTCCGCCCTGATCGGCGCAGCGGAGGAACTCGCCCGGGAGCGGGGTCTGTTGGTCGTCGGGGTGGGCGTGGCAGAGGACAACCGGCGCGCGGCCGCCCTCTACACGCGCCTCGGCTACCGGCCTCTGCGCGGCTACATCGCCCGCTGGTCGTACGAGGGTCGCGACGGTGTGATCCACGAGTATGCCGAACCCTGCGTCTTCCTGACCAAGAAGCTGTAGCGGCCCGCTCATGCGCAACGAATGGGCACACACTCCGGATGAACGCAACGATCTTGCGGCCATGCGCAAGGTTGCTGCATTTCGCCTGCGAAGGCATGCCCCGTAGGGTCATGCCCTGTACGTGGCGTGGCAGGGACCCCGCTCGGTGGGTTCCTGCTCGCGCGGGGATGCCGCCGGTCCCCGCCGCCCTGACCGCAGTGACGAAGGAGTCAGCGCGTGCTCGATCAAGGCGCACCCCCGCAGGACCGCACCACGAACGCTCCACCGTCCCTGGGCGTCGGCGCGCGCCTCATGCGTCGCAAGCCCGTGGAACGCCTGGTCGCAGAGGGCGGCCAGGGTGAGGGAGGGGCCCTGCGCCGCTCCCTCGGGCTCTGGCAGCTCACCATGATCAGTATTGGTGCCACCCTCGGTACCGGCATCTTCGTGGTCCTCGGCCAGGCCGTGCCCAAGGCCGGTCCCGCCGTCACCCTGTCCTTCGTGATCGCCGGTCTGACCGCGCTCTTCTCGGCCCTCTCGTACGCCGAGCTGGCGGGTACCATCCCGGTCGCCGGGTCCTCGTACTCGTATGCATACGCAACCATGGGTGAGCTGATCGCCTGGATCTGCGGCTGGTGTCTGGTCCTGGAGTACGGCGTCTCGGTCGCCGCCGTGGCCGTCGGCTGGGGCGAGTACCTCAACGAACTGCTCGACGGGACCATAGGCGTCACCATCCCGGACGCGCTGTCCGCCCCGCCCGGCGACGGCGGCATCTTCAACCTGCCCGCGCTGATCGTGGTCCTGCTGGCCATGGCGTTCCTGCTGGGCGGCGCGAGGGAGTCCGCCCGCGCCAACACGATCATGGTCTGTGTGAAGATCGCGGCGCTGGTGCTGTTCTGCGCCATCGGCATCCAGGGCTTCAGGTCCGGGAACTACGAGCACTTCATGCCGCTCGGCATGGCGGGCGTGAGCGCCGCCGGTGCCACGCTCTTCTTCTCCTACATCGGGTTCGACGCCGCCTCCACCGCGGGTGAAGAGGCCAAGAACGCCCAGCGCGACCTGCCGCGGGCCATCATGCTGTCGCTCGTGATCGTCACCGCGCTGTACGTGCTCGTCGCCGCCGTCGCCGTCGGCGCCAAGCCCTGGCGGCGGTTCAACGACTCGGAGGCCGCGCTCGCCGAGATCATGCGCGAGGTCACCGGCCAGTCCTTCTGGGGCACCCTGCTCGCCGCCTGCGCCGTCATCGCCATCGCGAGCGTCGTGCTGACCGTGCTCTACGGCCAGACCCGCATCCTCTTCGCGATGTCCCGGGACGGGCTGGTCCCCAAGGTGTTCGGCAAGGTCCACCCGAAGACCGGAGCGCCCCGCGCGGGCACGGTCATCGTCTCCCTGTTCTGCGGAGTCCTCGCCGCCGCGATCCCGCTCGGCCAGCTCGCCGACGCCACCAGCATCGGCACGCTCTTCGCCTTCGCGCTGGTCAACATCGCCGTGGTGGTGCTGCGCCGGACCCGGCCCACCATGCCGCGCACCTTCCGGGTGCCGCTCTCCCCGGTCCTGCCCGCCGTGGGCTTCGCCTTCTGCGTCTGGATGATGGGTAGCCTGTCCGCCGTCACCTGGGTGGTCTTCGGGGTCTGGATGGCGGTCGGGCTCGTGTTCTACTTCGGATACGGCTATCGCCGCTCCCGCCTTGCCACGCGAGAAGTGCTCGCGACTCCAGACGTACTCGCGACTCCAGAGAAGTGAACCACCAGCAGTGCTGAACGATCTCGACGAACGCATCGTGCACGCCCTCGCCGAGGACGCCCGCCGCTCCTACGCGGACATCGGGCAGCTCGTCGGCCTGTCCGCGCCCGCCGTGAAGCGGCGCGTGGACCGGCTGCGCGCCACCGGCGCCATCACCGGCTTCACCGTCCGGGTGGACCCGGGGGCGCTCGGCTGGGAGACCGAGGGGTTCGTCGAGATCTACTGCCGGCACAACACCTCGCCGGAGACCATCCGGCGGGGCCTTGAGCGCTACCAGGAGGTCGTGGCCGCCTCCACGGTCACCGGTGACGCGGACGCGATCGTGCAGGTCTTCGCCTCCGACATGCGGCACTTCGAGCGGGTCCTGGAGCGCATCGCGGGGGAGCCCTTCGTCGAGCGCACCAAGTCCGTGCTGGTGCTGTCGCCGCTGCTGCGCCGCTTCTCGTCGGGGTCACCGACCTAATCACCGGACGGAATCGCCGCACGCGCCTACCATCGGTGCCATGACCTGGCGACATTGATCCACCAGCCGTGCCTCCCGAGGACCGCCTCGGACGCCGTACCTCCGGCATCCGATCCGTCCCTGCGGGAAGGCCTCATGACACTCTCACCTGCGCGCGTGCCCGTCACCGCCGGCGTCCGCCGGCTCACGGCCACGCTGTACGGCTACGCGTTCCTCGACGACTTCGTCCTGCTCTACCCGGTGTACGCGCTGCTGTTCAGTGACACCGGTCTGTCCGTCTGGCAGATCTCCTCCCTCTTCGCCCTCTGGTCCCTCACCGGTGTCGTGCTGGAGGTGCCCTCCGGAGCCTGGGCCGACGCCGTCTCCCGGCGGCTGCTGCTCTGGCTCGGCCCGCTGCTCACCGCGGCCGGCTTCACCCTGTGGGTGCTCACTCCCTCGTACTGGGCCTTCGCCCTGGGCTTCGTCCTGTGGGGCGCGCGCGGAGCACTCGGCTCCGGCGCGCTGGAGGCCCTGGTGTACGAGGAACTGGAACGGCTCGGTGCGGCCGAGCGGTACGCCAGGATCATGGGCCGGGCGCGGGCTGCCGGACATGTCGCGATCATGGCGGCTCTGGCGCTCGCCGGACCCGTCTTCGCCTGGGGCGGCTACGCCGCCGTAGGAGCGGCGAGCGTGCTGGCCTGCCTGGCGAGCGCCGCGACGGCGACCCGGTTCCCGGAGGACCGGGCGGTGCCGGAGGCCGATGCGGAGGCCTGGTCCACGACCCTGCGGGAGGGGCTCACCGCGGTCCGCCGCGACCGGTCGCTGCGCGGAGCGCTGCTGCTCGTCCCGGCGGTGGGGGCCGTGTGGGAGGCGCTCGACGAGTACACGCCGCTGCTGGTGCGGGACACCGGCGTGGCCGAGACGACAGTCCCGTATCTGCTGCTGCTGATCTGGGCGGGAGCGACCGCCGGTGGCCTGCTGGCCGGGCCCTGGGAACGGATGGGCACGGCAGGACTGGCGGCGGTCCTCGCGGCGGCCGCCCTCGCCATGGCGGTGGGCGCCGCGGCCCGTACCCCGGGTGCCCTGGTCCTGCTGGCCCTCGCGTTCGGCGGCTTCCAGCTGGCGACCGTACTGGCCGACGTCCGCCTCCAGCAGCGCATCGACGACGCGCGCCGGGCCACCCTGACCTCGGTCGCGGGCCTGGGCAGCGACCTGGCCACGGTCGCGGCGTACGGCGGCTACGCGGCGATCGAGACGAGAGCCGCACACAGCACCGCGTTCGCGGTGTTCGCGGTGCCTTATCTGGTGACAGCGATGCTGCTGGTGCTCAAGTGGCCATTGCGGTCCCGGCGGAGCGTCCCGTAGGTTGTGCGGCGTTCGCTACCCGTGGGTAGCACTGGCGAGTAACTCCAGGGGGAGAGCATGCGCCGGCTCATCGGCCGTCCCACCACGGTCCGCGCCCGGATCGTCGCGCTCGCGTTCGCCCCCGTACTCGCCCTGCTGGTGCTGTGGAGCTTCGCCATGGTCTCCGTCACCGGCGAGCTGCGCGCGCTCGTCCGGGTGCAGGGGGTCTACGAGGAGTTCGGCACCCCCGTCGACACGGCGATCGGGCAGATCCAGATCGAACGGCGGCTGTCCGCCGCGTACTTGGGCACGGACAGCCGTACGCCGCCCGTCGCCGGCCTGCTGGAACAGCAGCGCCGTACGGACCGGGCCGTGGACGCCATGCGCGACGCGATCCGGTCCGGGGACCGCGACGAGCTCTCGGTCCGGCAGCGGGAGGCGCTGGACGCCATGGTCACGGCAGCCGGCCGGCTGGAGGGGCTGCGGGAGCGGGTGCTGTCCCGGGACATCTCCTGGGACCGCGCGGTGAGCGAGTACAGCGCACTGGTGGAACCCGGCTTCGACGTCGAGTCGGCGCTCACCGCCCTGCAGGCCGGGCAGCTCGCGCGGGAGGCCCAGGTCGTCGTCGAGCTCGTCCGGGTGCGGGAGTTCGTCTCGCGGGAGGACGCGCTGGTCGCCGGAGCGCGGGCCGCCGGGGCACTGACCGACCGGCAGTACGACACGCTCACGGCGACCGTCGAGGACCGACGGGTCTTCGAGCGGACGTATGTTCCCGACCTGCCGGGCGACTCGCGGGCGCTGTTCGAGGGGTTCCAGCGCGGGCAGCTGCACCGAAAGCTGGTGACGAGCGAGGACGCGCTGCTGCGGGCCGGAGCGGCCGGGGCCGGGGACGCCGTCGCGGCCGACTCCTGGCGCTCCACCACCGACCGGGCGGTCAAGCAGTACATGCGGCTGTGCACCCGGTCCGCCATGAACTCCGCCGGGCGCGGGCGGGAGTTCGCCCACCGCGAGCTGGCCAGGGCCGCCGCGGTCGGGGTGGTCGGGCTGGCCGCCGTAGCGCTGTCGTTGTGGTTCGCGGTGCGGGGTGCGCGGCGGATCTCGCGGCGGCTCGAGACGCTGCGGGATGCCGCCGATCTGCTGGCCACCAGCCAACTGCCCGACGTCATGGCCAGGTTGAGCGCCGGCGAGGACGTGGACGCGGTCACCGAGGCGCCGCCGCTCGCGGACGGGGAGGCGGGCACCGACGAGATCGGGGACGTGGGGCGGTCCTTCAACGCCGCGCGTCTCGCGGCCGTCGAGGCGGCCGTGCAGCAGGCGAACCTGCGCCGCGGGCTCTCCGCGGTGCTGCTCAACATCGCCCGCCGCAACCAGTCGCTCGTGCACCGGCAGCTGAAGCTGGTCGACACGCTGGAGCGGCGCACGGACGACCCGGACGTGCTGGAACAGCTCTTCCGCATCGACCATCTCACCACCCGGATGCGGCGCCACGCCGAGAACCTGATCGTCCTGTCCGGCTCGGCGCCCGGCCGCAGATGGCGACGGCCGGTGGCCGTCGCCGACGTCGTCGCCTCCGCGGTCGGTGAGATCGAGGCGTACGCCCGGGTCGAGGTGCCGCCGATGCCGCCGGTGGGCGTCGCGGCGGACGCCGTCGCCGACGTGGTTCACCTGATCGCCGAGCTCGTCGAGAACGCCACGGTGTTCTCGCCGCCGGACACCCGTGTGACCATGCGCAGCGCACGGGCCGACGGCGGCTTCGTCCTGCAGATCGACGACCGGGGGCTCGGGTTCGACGCCGGGCAGCTGGCGGAGGCGGAGCGGACGATCAGGAATCCCGCCGGCTTCGATCCGACCCGGCACGACCGGCTCGGGCTGTACGTCGTGGGGCGCCTCGCCGCCCGGCACGGGATCGAGGTGGCGTTCGGCCCGTCGCCGTACGGCGGGACGACGGCGATGGTGACCCTGCCGGAGGGGGTGCTGGCGGAGGAGGGCGTGGCGGCGCGGGCGTCCCTGCCGTGAGCGACGAGCACTGGTACGAGGACGAGACCGGGGCGATGGTGCGGCCGTACACCGTCACTCGGGGGCGGACCCGGCCGTCCGAGCGACATCGCATCGATCTGATGGCGCGGGTCACTGCCGTGGGCGGGGAGGCGCGGCCGGAAGTCGACCATGCCGGGGCGGCACTGCTGGCCCTGGTGCGGGGTCGGTCCCGGCCGGTGGTGGAGCTGGCTGCGGATGCGGATCTGCCGCTTACGGTGCTGCGCGTGCTGCTGGGGGATCTGGTCGAGGCCGGGCTTGTGCGGGTTGATGCGCCGGGGCGCGGTGCTGCGGGCGGGGCCGCGGATGATCCCGCATTGCTGCGGGAGATCATTGAGCGGCTGCGTGAGCTTTAGCTCCGCGGGGTGTGCCGCGGTGTGTCGTCGGCCGTCTGCCGCGTCGTTGTGGCTTGTCGCGCAGTTCCCCGCGCCCCTATAGGGGCGCTTGCAGGACCCGGCAGCTGAAGAGCGCAACGAATCGCCGTCGGACGGGCTCGGTACGCAACGAACTGCTCACTGGCGCGCAACGGCTCCTTCTTGCTGGGCCCGGGCCCGCGACCGTACCGTCTAAATGGCCCCAGAACCCCTCCGTACCGCTGAGGAACACGCATGCGTACCGCCCTGCTCCAGAGCTCCGGCCGTCCCGGGTCCGTCGCCGAGAACCTCAAGGTGCTCGACGCGGCCGCCGGGCGGGCCGCTGCCGCGGGTGCTCTGCTGCTGGCCGCGCCGGAGATGTTCCTGACCGGGTACGCGATCGGCGACGACATCGGCCGGCTCGCCGAGCCCGCCGACGGTGACTCCGCCGACGCGATCGCCGACATCGCCGGGCGGCACGGGCTCACGATCGCGTACGGGTATCCGGAGCGGGACGGCGAGACCGTCTTCAACTCCGCGCAGATCATCTCCGCCGAGGGCATCCGCCTCGCGAACTACCGCAAGACCCACCTCTTCGGCTGCTTCGAGCGCGACCACTTCACGGCCGGCGAGCAGCCGGTCGTCCAGGCCGAGCTCGGCGGGCTCACCGTCGGCCTCATGATCTGCTACGACGTCGAGTTCCCGGAGAACGTCCGCGCCCACGCCCTGGCCGGCACCGACCTCCTCGTCGTCCCGACGGCCCAGATGCACCCGTTCCAGTTCGTCGCCGAGTCGATGATCCCGGTGCGCGCCTTCGAGAACCAGCTGTACGTCGCGTACGTCAACCGGGTCGGGCAGGAAGGGGAGTTCGACTTCGTCGGGCTCTCCGCGCTGGCCGGTCCCGACGGGGTGGCCCGCGCCCGCGCAGGACGCGGTGAAGAGCTGGTGTTCGCCGACGCCGACCCCGTCTTCCTCGCCGCCTCCCGCGAGGCGAACCCGTATCTGCAGGACCGCCGCCCCGGCCTCTACGGGTCCCTCGTCTGAACCCCTCACCCCGTACTCGTACTTTCCGTGCAAGGAGTCCGTACCCCATGACGTCCACCGTGCCCAACGCCGTCGAGCACGCAGACGAGCAGCAGCTGCCGCCGATCACCATGTTCGGCCCGGACTTCCCGTACGCGTACGACGACTTCCTCGCCCACCCGGCGGGCCTCGGTCAGATACCGGCGACCGAGCACGGCGCCGAGGTCGCGGTCATCGGCGGCGGACTCTCCGGCATCGTGGCCGCCTACGAGCTGATGAAGATGGGCCTGAAGCCGGTCGTGTACGAGGCCGACCGGATCGGCGGGCGCCTGCGCACCGTGGGGTTCGAGGGCTGCGACCCGTCCCTCACCGCGGAGATGGGCGCGATGCGCTTCCCGCCGTCCTCGACGGCCCTTCAGCACTACATCGACCTGGCGGGACTCGAGACCCGGCCCTTCCCCAACCCCCTTGCGGAGGCGACCCCTTCGACGGTCGTCGACCTCAAGGGGGAGTCGCACTACGCCGAGACGGTCGAGGACCTGCCGCAGGTCTACCGCGATGTCGCCGAGGCCTGGAACAGGTGCCTCGAAGAGGGCGCCGACTTCTCCGACATGAACCGCGCCCTGCGCGAGCGTGACGTGCCGCGGATCCGCGAGATCTGGGCGAAGCTGGTCGAGAAGCTGGACAACCAGACCTTCTACGGCTTCCTCTGCGACTCCGAGGCCTTCAAGTCCTTCCGCCACCGCGAGATCTTCGGCCAGGTCGGCTTCGGGACCGGCGGCTGGGACACCGACTTCCCCAACTCCATCCTGGAGATCCTGCGGGTCGTCTACACCGAGGCCGACGACCACCACCGCGGCATCGTCGGCGGCAGCCAGCAGCTCCCGCTGCGGCTCTGGGAGCGCGAGCCCGAGAAGATCGTCCACTGGCCGTACGGGACGTCCCTGAAGTCCCTGCACGTGAACGGCGAGCCCCGCCCGGCCGTGACCCGGCTGCACCGCACGGCGGGCAACCGGATCACCGTGACCGACGCGAACGGCGACATCCGCACCTACCAGGCGGCGATCTTCACCGCGCAGTCCTGGATGCTGCTGTCGAAGATCGCCTGCGACGACTCGCTCTTCCCGATCGACCACTGGACGGCGATCGAGCGCACCCACTACATGGAGTCCAGCAAGCTCTTCGTGCCCGTCGACCGCCCCTTCTGGCTCGACAAGGACGAGGAGACCGGCCGGGACGTCATGTCGATGACGCTCACCGACCGCATGACCCGCGGCACCTACCTGCTGGACGACGGCCCGGACAAGCCCGCCGTCATCTGCCTCTCCTACACCTGGTGCGACGACAGCCTGAAGTGGCTGCCGCTGTCCGCGAACGAGCGGATGGAGGTCATGCTGAAGTCGCTCGGCGAGATCTACCCGAAGGTCGACATCAGGAAGCACATCATCGGCAGCCCGGTGACCGTCTCCTGGGAGAACGAGCCCTACTTCATGGGCGCGTTCAAGGCCAACCTGCCGGGCCACTACCGCTACCAGCGCCGCCTGTTCACGCACTTCATGCAGGACCGGCTGCCCGAGGACAAGCGGGGCATCTTCCTCGCGGGCGACGACATCTCCTGGACGGCCGGCTGGGCCGAGGGCGCGATCCAGACCGCGCTGAACGCGGTCTGGGGCGTCATGCACCACTTCGGCGGCGAGACCGACGCGGCCAACCCGGGGCCGGGCGACGTGTACGACGAGATCGCGCCGGTCGAGCTGCCGGAGGACTAGAGACCGGCGGCGCGTACGGACTCGTAGAGCTCGGCGGCCACGTCCTTCAGCTCCTGGGCGTCCCGTGTGCCGCCCTGGAGCTCGAAGAAGAACTCGTCGAGGCCGCTTTCGGCATGGGCGGCGAGATCCTCGACGATCTGGGCGACGCTGCCCTGGAACGGGGAGCGGTCGGCCCCGTCGTAGGCCTTGCGCGTGTACCGGGCGTTCACCCGTACCACCGTCTCGATCGGCCCGGTGCGGCCGCGCTCGGCCGCCAGGTCCTGCAACTGACGCCACTGCGCGGCCAGTTGCCCGGCACCCATGGCGATCGGCATCCAGCCGTCGGCGCGGTCGACGAGCCGGGTCATCGCCTTCCTGCTGTTGGTGGGCAGCAGGATCGGGATGGGACGGGCGGGCTTGGGGCCGACCACGGCCGAGGCGATCTTGGTGATCCGGCCCTCGTACTTCACCGGGTCCGGGCCCCACACCGCCCGGCAGACGTCGATGATCTCGTCCAGGACCCGGCCCCGCTCCTCGAAGGGTGCCACGCCCGCGGCCGCGTACTCGTCGAGCGACCAGCCCGTTCCGAGGCCCGCCAGCACCCGGCCGCCGCTCGCCGCATCCAGCGTGGCGAGCGACTTGGCCAGCTGGAAGGGGTTGTGCAGCGGGGCCACCAGGATGCTCGTGCCGAGCCGGGCCCGGTCGGTCGCCGCGGCGGCCAGGGTCAGCGTCACCAGGGGGTCCGGCACGCCCCGGTACACGTCGGGCCACGGCAGGCCCTCGACGCCGTACAGACCCTGGGTCGCGGGTTCGGGGAAGAGGGCACGCTCATAGACCCACAGACTCTGGTAGCCGATCTGTTCGGCGGTGCGTGCCACGTCGGGCACATCGCGTCCGATGTCGTACTGCCGCGCCTGAGGAAGGCTCAGCCCCAGCCGAATGGCCATGCGTCCGCTCCTTTGCGTCGGTTCAACAGTCAACCTAACTCGGGAGGGGCGTGAGCAGCATGCGTCCCGCGAAGCCCACCGCCGAGTCGAGGCGCTCGGTGAACTCGGCGGCGACTTCGGGCAGTCCGCGCAGCGCCCACAGCGCCCGCGCCGCGGTCCAGGTGGCGTCCCGGGCACGCTCCAGACTCCATGCGCCGAGCAGATGGGTGAGCGGGTCGGCGATCTGGAGGAGGTCGGGGCCCGGCATCAGCTCTTCGCGGATGCGCTCCTCCAGCGAGACGAGGAGGTCTCCCACGCGGTCGAACTCGTCCTCCAGCTCGGCCGGTTCGCAGTCCAACGTACGACAGCTGTCCACGACGGCGAGCGCCAGGTCGTGGCCGATGTGCGCATTGATGCCCGCCAGCGCGAACTGCAGCGGTCGTACTCCGGGATGACGGCGGAGCTGGAACAGCGGCCGCCAGCAGGCCGGCGGGTGCCGCTCGGCGGTGACCGCGTCGACGGCGGCGAGATAGCGCTCGGCGAACCGTACGTCCAGCGTGGTCGCCGCCCGCGCGTCCGCGAACCGATGGGCGTCGATGCTCCGGTCGACGGCCTCGGTGACGGCGAGGTAGACGCGGTTGAAGACCGCGACACCGTCCCGTTCGGGCAGGGCCGCGTCGAGGGCGCGCATCCGGGAGACGACTGCGTCTACAGAAGTGGTGAACTGTTCCAATTGCGCCATGGGGGAAGGGTCCCAGTCCTAGGCTGACGGGGGTGTCGGCGGGCCCGGCGCTTCCCCAGAACGGGGGAACGGAGTGGGGGGAGCAGCACGGTGTCAGGCTTACGCGCGCAGCGGCTGGCCGCACGCAGGGCCGCTCGCAGACGGGCCCACCGGCGCGGCGCCATGGTCGCGGTGGCCTCCGTGGTGGTCGCCGTCGGCACCGCGACCGGCATGATGTCGGCGCTCGACGACGGACGCGGCTCGCAGCAGGCGAAGCCCGAGGTGACCAGTTCGCCGCGGCTCCAGCAGGTGCCGGTGGTGCCCTCCGTGTCGGCCACGGCCACCAAGTCCGCGCCCCCGACGCCGAGTTCTTCCCCGAAGGCCAGTCCGTCGCCCACCAGGACGGAGCAGAAGCGGCAGCCCGCCACGGTGTCCGCCCGCCTCTACCGGCACTCCGACTCGAAGGTGCTCGACTGGGTCCGCGCCCATCCGGACGACCCGCGCACACCGGTCATCGCGTCCCGTATCGCCGACCAGCCGGCCGCCGTGTGGTTCGCCGACTACACGCCGGCGACCGTCGCCTCCCGCGTCCGCGCGGTCACCTCGGACGCCGCGGCGCAGGGCCGGGTGCCCGTCGTCGTGCCGTACGCGATACCCGGCCGTGACTGCGGGGGCGCCTCCAAGGGCGGGGCGCCCGACCTCGCCGCGTACGACGCCTGGATCGACGGCTTCGCGGCGGGGCTCGGATCCGGCGAGGTCGTCGTCGTCCTGGAGCCCGACTCCATAGCCCAGTCCGACTGCCTCTCCGACCGCGCCCGCGCCGACCGCTTCGCCTCACTGGCCCGCGCCGGCCGCGTCCTGAAGGCCGCGGACCCGAAGGCCCGGGTCTACTACGACGCCGGGCACTCCGGCTGGCACCCGGCCGCGCAGCAGGCGGCACTGCTGAAGCAGGCGGGCGCCGCCTCGGCCGTATCCTCCGACGGGATCTTCAGCAACGTCTCCAACTTCCACACGACGCCCGACGAGGTCGCCTACGACCGTCAGGTCCTCGCTGCCCTCGGAGGCCCCGCGGCTCTGGGCGCCGTCATCGACACCAGCCGCAACGGCAACGGCGCCCCGGCCGACGGCGAGTGGTGCGACCCGGCGGGCCGCAGGATCGGCCGGGCGCCGACGCTCAGCACGGGTGAGGCGCGCATCGACGCCTATCTCTGGGTGAAGCTGCCGGGGGAGTCGGACGGCTGCAACGGGGCCCCGGGCGCGTTCAGTCCGTCGTACGCCTACGACTTGGCCTCGTCGTAGGAGGACGTGCCCTCGCACGCCGGGATCCACGGTGGGGTTGCTCTTTCTCTGTGCAGGAAGACGGTCCGGACCATTGTCACGGCTACCTGGCGCCTCTACGCTCGCACGGTCCTGCTCATGAACTGCGTTCACATTCATGACCCTTCGTTCGATGGATCGGAGTGATCGATGAGTGGAAGATCCCGTGCCGCCGTCCTGCTGGCCGCAGTGGTGACCCTCGCATCCGTCCTCGTCCCCTCCGCGCACGCGGCACCCAGGGCTCCCGACACCGCCGTCCTCGACGGCGCCCGGTTGCAGCGGACGAAACTCCGCTTGGATCAAGGAGATCCACAACTGCACCGCGCTCTGGGGGACTTGACGGCCCGCGCCGACAACTGGCTGACCCAGGGCCCGTGGACGGTCGTCGACAAACCCCGACCGGCACCCGGCGGCGACCGCCACGACTATCTGAGCCAGGCCCCCTACTGGTGGCCCACCCGGGCCCCGACGGCCGACAACCCGTGGGGCTGCCCGTACGTTCAGAGGGACGGACAGCGCAATCCCGAGGTCGACTCCGGCACCGACCGCCAGGACGTCGAGAAGGTCTTCGACTCGACGTACGACCTGTCCCTGGCCTGGTACTACACCGGCAGGCGGGCATACGCCAAGAAGGCGGCCCAGGTCCTGCGCACCTGGTTCCTCGACCCGTCCACGCGCATGAACCCCAACCTCGCCCACGCCCAGTTCATCCCGTGCAAGTACGACGGCCGGGCCATCGGCATCATCGACTTCTCGCAGTCGTACACCAGCGTCGTCGACGCCCTCGCGATCCTCGGCACGGGCGCCCCCGGCTGGACGAAGACCGACCGCACGGGGATGGCGCAGTGGAACGCCGACTTCCTCGGCTGGCTGAAGAACAGCGCCTTCGGCAAGGAGGAGGGCGCGGCGGCCAACAACCACGGCACCTTCTACGACATGCAGCTCGCCGCCCTCGCCTATGCGACCGGCGACCGGGCGCTGGCCCGGCGAACCGTCGTCGACGCGCGCAGCAAACGCATCGACCCGCAGATCGCGGCCGACGGCAGCCAGCCGCAGGAGCTCGCCCGGACGCGGAGCTGGCACTACTCGACCTTCGACCTGGTCGCCTACACCCGGCTCGCGGCGATCGGCCGGCACGTCGGTGTGAACCTGTGGGCCTATCAGGGCCCGGACGGACAGGGCCTGTTCAAGGCCGTCGACTACCTCCTGCCCGCCGCCACCGGCTCCACCGCATGGCCGCACCCGGAGCTGGAGTTCCACCGCTACGCGGCGAGCGACGTCGTCCACGCGGCGGCGGACGCGGGCGACAAGGCCGCGCAGCAGGCCGTCCCGAAGCTGGAGGCACCGCCCGCCGGTGACCTCTGGGAGCTGCGCCCGGCAGCCGAGCAGCTGGACTCGATAGCGGGCTGACCAGGGCCTTTCCGGTGGCCCTCCCGGCCAGGGCTCCTGAGCGTCCGCTTAGGATGGAGTGTCCCCACTGCTTCGTCCCTTGCTCAGGAGCCCCACCCGTGACCGCCGAAGCCACGATCGCCCCCGTCCTCTCCCACGGCCGGCTGATCCCCGTCACCGTCCACTTCGACGACCTGGACGCCCTCGGCCTGCTCCACAACGCCCGCTACCCGCTGATGGTCGAGCGGGCCTGGGCCGAACTGTTCCAGGAGTACGGCTTCAGCTTCGAGGGCGACTGGGCCGCGGCGGGGGACGCCTGCAACGCGGTCAAGGAACTCCGCATCAGCTACGAGGCCCCGGTCACCCGGCCCGGCCCCTACGCCGTCCATCTCTGGCTGGAACGGCTCGGCACCACCGGACTGGCCTACGGCTTCCGGTTCTGCTCCGCGGACGGTTCGGTGACCTACGCGCACGGCATCCGGGTGCTGGTCCGGCTGGACTCCAAGACGATGCGCCCCGCGCCGTGGAGCGAGCGGTTCAGGGCCGCGGGCCGGGAACTGCTGCGCTCGGACGGCTGACCTCCGGGCGGCTGCGGTCGCCGGTGCGCAGGACGCCCGCGAAGGCCGCGAGACCGCAGGCCAGGACCGTCACCAGCACGAACGACACCATCAGGCTCGTCGCCTGCGCGACCCCGCCGATGAGGCCGGGTGCGATCAGACCCGAGGTGTACGTGATGGTCGCGACGCCCGCGATGGCCTGACTCGGGTTCGGGCCGCTGCGACCCGCCGCCGCGAAGCACAGCGGCACGACCACCGCGATGCCGAGTCCGAGCAGCGCGAAACCGCCCATCGCCACGGCCGGGTGGCCCGCGACGACGATGAGCAGCCCGCCCAGGACCGCCAGTGCGCCGCCCGCCCGCACGGTGCGGACCGCGCCGAAGCGGTCGACCACCACGTCACCCACGAGCCGGGCCACGGCCATGGTCAGCATGAAACCCGTCGTGCACGCGGCGGCCAGGCCCGCCGAGGTGTCGAGCCGGTCGCGCAGATAGACCGCCGACCAGTCGAGACTCGCGCCTTCGGCGAACACCGCGCAGAAGCCGACGGTGCCGATCAGCAGCGCGGACTTCGGCGGCAGCGCGAACCTCGGCGGCGGCTCCTCGTCCTCGGTGGCCTGTATGTCGAGCACCCAGCGGCAGGCCAGTACGCCGAGCAGGGTGAGGGTGGCCGCCGCCAGCGCGAAGTGCAGGCGCGCGTCCGAACCGAGGTGTGCGGCGAGGGTGCCCGCCGCCGAGCCGATCAGCGCACCCGCGCTCCACATGCCGTGCAGGCTCGACATGATCGACCTGTCGAGCAGCCGCTCCACCTCGACACCGAGCGCGTTCATCGCGACGTCGGCCATGCCCGCGCTCGCCCCGTAGGTGAACATCGCCAGACACAGCGTGAGCATGTTCGGCGCGAGCGACGGCAGGACGAGGGACAGCGTCCACAGCGCGATCAGGCCGCGCAGCGCCGTACGGCTGCCGAAGCGGTGACTGATCCGCCCGGCCAGCGGCATGGAGCAGGACGCACCGAACGCGGTGAAGGCGAGGGCGAAGCCGAGCTGGCCCGCACTCAGCGAGGCATGGTCCTGGACCCATGGCACCCGGGTGGCGAACGAACCGGTGACAGCCCCGTGCACGGCGAACACGGCGGCCACGGCGTACCGGCTCCGCCTCACCTCGCGCAGGTCGTAGACCACGTCGCCCATTCTCGGCCCCACCCCTCTCCCGCACGGTTCCCCTCGGCGTCGCGTAAACTATCAGGAACCCTGCCTGATAGATAGGGGATTTACGGCCGCCGGGGCGCACGCCCGCCGTGCCCCGGCCGGTCCCGCCGATCTGGAAGGATCCCGGCATGCCCGCATCCCCCAGCACCGCCCGGGCCATCAACGACCGGCTCGCCCTGCGTCTGCTGCAGCAGGAGGGCCCGTTGACGGCAGGCCAGTTGAAGCAGCTGACCGGCCTGTCCCGGCCGTCGGTCGCCGACCTGGTGGAGCGCCTCACCGCGTCCGGCCTGATCACCGTGGTCGGGGAGGCGGGGGAGCAGCGGCGCGGACCGAACGCGAAGCTGTACGGGATCGTCGCCGACCGCGCGCATCTCGCTGCCCTGGACGTCCGTACCGAGGGCGTGGCCGTGGTCGTCTCCGACCTGCTCGGCCGGGTGCTCGCCGAGGCGTCCCTGCCGATCGGCGGCGACACGGGCACGGGCCCGGCGGTGGAGCAGGCGGTCGCGCTCGTCGAACGGGTGGCGAAGGAGGCCGGCGCCGACCGCCTCCACACCGTCGGGATCGGAGCCCCCGGCCTGATCGACCCGTCCACCGGCGAACTCCGCGACTCCTCGGGCCTGCCCGAGTGGCACCGCCGTCTGGTCGCCGCCCTTCAGGAGCGCCTCCCCGAGGCCCGCGTCAGCGTCGAGAACGAGACCAACCTCGCGGCACTCGCCGAGCAGCGCGACGGCGCGGCCCAGGACCGCGACACCTTCGTCCTGCTGTGGCTCGGCCACGGCACCGGTGCGGCCGTGGTCCTGGAGGGCACCCTGCGCCGCGGCGCCTCCGGCGGCACCGGGGAGATCGGCTTCCTGCCCGTCCCGGGCACCACCGCCCTGCCTTCGGCTACGGACTGCGAGGGGGGCTTCCACTCCCTGGCGGGGTCGGCGGCGATCGTGGCCCTGGCACGCGAACACGGCCTGACGGCGGTGGACCCGGGACATGAGCCGGTTGCCGCGGGGCTGGTGCGGGCGGCGGTCGGGTTGCTTTCGAAGGCCGACGGGGTGGCGGAGTCGGTTTCGAGAGGTGAGGGACGGGAGGCGACGCTGCGTGGGCCGTCACGCGCGAGGGCGGGGATGGGAGCGCGTGGTAATGAAGCGGGGCGCGGTGGGGTGGCGGAGCTGGGTTCGGGGAATGGCGGGCCGGAGGTAGCGCTGCCCGGGCCGTCACGCGAGAGGGCGGGGATGGGAGCGCGTGGTGATGAAGCGGGGGGATATCCGGCGGCAGCGGCCCGGGAAGTGCCGGCGGAGGAGCGTGACGGCGAGACCGGGGCGACGAGGCCTGGACCGGGCGGGGCTGCGGTGGTGGAGGCGCGGGGCGGGGAGGCAGGGTCGGCGGGGTTCGAGTCGGGCGGGGCCGTGTTGGTGGAGGCGGGGGGCGATGAAGCAGCGTCGGCGGGGTTCGAGTCGGGCGGGGCCGCGTTGGTGAAGGCAGGAGGCGGCGAGGCAGGGTCGGCGGGGCTCGCGTCGGGCGGGGCCGCGTTGGTGAAGACACGGGGCGACGAGGCAGGGAGGGCCGGACCCGCGTCGGCCGGAGGCGGCGAGCGCGCCGGGGAGACCGGTGACGACAGGGGCGCAGTGCCGACGCGTGACGGCGTCCGCGTCCCCGATGTGCCCTCCGCCGGCCGTTTCCTCGACGCCCTCGCCGATCGGCTCGCCGTCGGGGTCGCCTCCGTGGTGGCGGTCCTCGACCCCGGTTGCCTGGTTCTCGGCGGTGAGGTCGGGCAGGCCGGCGGCGACGAACTCGCCGGCCGCGTGGCCGAGCGGGTCCGCCGTTTGTCCCCGCTGCCCACCGAGGTCCGCGCGAGTGCCCTCGGCGGCAGTGCCGTACTCCGCGGAGCGCTGCTCACCGCGCGGGAGCGCGCTCAGGACGAGTTGTTCGCGCCGCCCGGGCGGTAGTCCGCGTGGTGCTGCACGTCTCCTGGATGGTGGGCGAGGGGCTCGGGTGCTGCGAAGGCCGAGGTCTTTGCGGCCGGTCACGGCGGTGGTGTGCCGTACTCCGCGGAGCCCTGCTCACCGCGCGGCAGCGCGCTCAGGACGAAGGCCGAGGCGTCCGCCGCCGGCCCCAGCATCACCGCCGGAACCACCACCCCCCCCAGCAACCCCGCACCGCTCCCCGCCGACAACGGCCCCAAGTGCCCGGCGTGGAACGCCGGATGAGGCACCGCCAGGGTCAGGTACCGCTCCATCGTCACGACCGCCGCACACCGCACCACCCCGAGCGCGAGGTACGTCCCGGCGAGGCCCCGCAGCAGATGGTCCTTGCAGGCCGGGCTCAGCAAGACCCAGGCCCCCGCGGGGCCGGTCGCGTCGGCTCATCCGTGGCGCCCGGCGAGGTACTCCTCGAACGTGCCCTTGCCGACGGCGTGTTCCGGCGCGAGGTGTCCGCCACTGCGGAACGCCCGGTACGCCCTGCCCCACAGCGGCACGTTCACCACCGCCCGCCGCCGCCCGGTCGCCTTCAGATACGCCCGCGCCAGCGACTCGAACGTCCGGATCTCCGGCCCGCCCATGTCCTCGACCCGTCCCGCGGGAGCACCGGCGGCCAGTTCGGCCAGCCGCGCCGCGACCTCCGCCACCTCGACCGGCTGGTCGCTCAGCCGCCCCGGCAACAGCATGACCGGCAGCTTGGCCAGTGCCTTGAACACCATCACGAGCAAATCGTGGAACTGGGTCGCGCGCAGCACGGTCCAGCCGAGCCCCGACTCCTCGATCAGCTTCTCGACGGCGAACTTGGTCCGGTAGTACGGATACGGCACCCGGTCGACGCCGACGATCGAGATGTACACCAGGTGCCCCACCCCGGCCCGCCGCGCCGCCGCGACCAGGTTCCCGGCCGCCTTCTCGTCACCGCCGGTCTGCGTCGTCGCACAGTGCACGATCGTGTCCACGCCCGCGACCGCCGCCTCCAGCCCGGCCCCGCCCTTGCGCAGATCGACGGCGTAGGGCCGGCTGTGACGACTGAGCACCCGCACCTCGTGCCCGTCCGCACGCAGCCGCTCGGTGACGAGCCGGCCCAGGGTTCCGGTGCCGCCGGTCACCAGGATCGTGGTCATGCTGTTCAGCCCCTTCGGACGCCGGGCGCCCCCGGGTGGAGCGCCCTGTGTCAGCTGAGACCGGGCAGCCGCGTGAAATGTGACATGCCACTACGCCGCCCGCGTGAGCTGCCGACGCACGAAGCCCAGCTTGTCCGGGTTCACCACCACCCGCACATGCGAGATCCGACCGTCCCGCACCTCGAACGCCACCATGCCGACCAGCGTGTCGCCCGCCCACGCGGCCAGCCCCGTCTCGCCGTTGACCTCGGTCGCCGTGAAGTGCAGACCGGCCGCGAACCGCTCGGCGCCACCCACCGAGAGCCGCGCCACCTTGTCCAGCCCCACGACCGGCCGCCGGGCCGCACTGACCTTGCCGCCGCCGTCGCTCGACCAGACCACATCCGCGGTCAGCAGCTTCTCCAGTGCGGCCAGATCACCGTCCCGGGCCGCCGTGAGGAACGAAGTGACGAGCTCCTCCTGCCGCTCGGGCGCCGGCTCGAAACGGGACCGGCCCTCGCCCACCCGCTGCACCGCCCGGCGGTACAGCTGGCGGCAGTTGGCCTCGCTCAGATCCAGTACGCCGGCGATCTCGCGGTGGCCGTACCCGAACGCCTCCCGCAGCACGTACACCGCGCGCTCGGTCGGACCGAGCCGCTCCAGCAGGATCAGCATCGCCATCGACACGGCATCGCGCTGTTCCGCCGACTCCAGGGGGCCGAGCGTGCCGTCCGAGGTGATCACGGGCTCCGGCAGCCAGGTTCCGACATAGTGCTCGCGCCGGGCGCGGGCCGAGGTCAGACGGGTGAGACAGAGGTTGGTGACGACCTTGGCCAGCCAGGCCCCCGGGTGTTCGATGCCCGTGCGGTCGGCCCCGCTGAAACGCAGATAGGCGTCCTGCACCGCGTCCTCCGCCTCGTCGGCCGAGCCCAGCATGCGATAGGCGAGGCCGAACAGCCGCGGGCGGTGCGTCTCGAACTCGTCGGCGGTCGCGCTGCTCATGCCCACCACCCTGCCAGAGCCCGTGCGCGGGGGAGTTGAGAGGCCCGGCGGCGGGCAAGGGCCGTCGTCACCACCGCCGGGCCGGTCTGCGGAGATCCGGAAAGGACTAGACCAAAGGGTCCATCAGGTGGGCCGGGTTGAGAAGTCCATCGACAGTGCCTGTGAGCCACCCCACACCGTTCGCCCGTATGGACCTCGATCAGGCGTGGCACACTGGCCCTGTACCAGAAGCAGCGCACTCCGGGGTCGGTGAAAGTCCGAACCGGCGGTTACAGTCCGCGACCCGACCGCTTCCAGCGGCCGGTTGACCAGGTGAAATTCCTGGACCGACGGTTAAAGTCCGGATGGGAGGCAGTGCGCGGCGGGCGGGCATCCACGAATGCGCGCCGCCGTATCTGGGCTCGTCCTCGGGGCGGGTCCCGTCCGGCGTCGCCCCCGGTGTCCTCGTTCGCTCATTCTGTCGTCATCGACAGGCCCCGGAGTCCGTGCCCGAAGAGGCAGGAGGACCCGGGAAGTGTTCACCGGAATCGTCGAAGAGCTGGGCGAGATCACGGCCGTCGAGAACCTCGGCGACGCCTCCCGCTTCCGGCTGCGCGGCCCCGTCGTCACCGAGGGCGCGAAGCACGGCGACTCCATCGCCGTGAACGGTGTCTGTCTCACCGTCGTCGAGCACGAGGGCGACGAGTTCACCGCCGACGTCATGGCGGAGACCCTCGACCGCTCCAGCCTCGGCGCCCTCGGCGTCGGCTCCCGCGTCAACCTGGAACGCCCCATGGCCGTGGGCGCCCGCCTCGGCGGCCACATCGTCCAGGGCCATGTGGACGGCACGGGCCAGGTGCTGGAGCGCAAGCCCTCCGAGCACTGGGAGATCATCAAGATCTCCCTCCCCGCGGAGCTGACCCGCTACGTCGTGGAGAAGGGCTCCATCACGGTCGACGGCATCAGCCTCACCGTGGTCGACGCCGGCCCGGACTACTTCACGGTCAGCCTCATCCCCACCACCCTCGCCCTGACCACGCTCGGCATCAAGCAGCCCGGCGACCCGGTCAACCTCGAGGTCGACGTCGTCGCCAAGTACGTCGAGCGCCTGCTCGGGGCGGGTCAGGGGGCGGACCGGTGAACTGGCTGAACTCGCAGGCCTTCACCCTCCTCGGCCAGCACATCATCTGGTCGGACATGATCGGCAACATCCTGGGCCTGATCACTCTGGCCCTCGGCTGGCGCCGCTCCCTGCTGACCTGGCCGGTCCAGTTCCTCTCCGGCCTCGTCCTGTTCATCGCCTTCTACGGCCACCTCGCCGGCAGCGCCGGCAAGCAGGTCGTCGTCATGGTCGTGGCGCTGTACGGCTGGTGGCAGTGGAACCGCAACAAGGGGCAGGCGGAGGACGGGCACATAGCCCCGCGCTTCGCCACCTGGCGCGAGCGCGGCGCGATGGTCGCCGCCGCGGCGGTCGGCACGGTCGCCGTCGCCCTGCTCTTCAAGGCCTATCCGTCCCTGTCCTGGGACCCCTGGCCGGACGCCTACATCTTCGTCGGCACCATCGTAGCCATGTACGCCCAGGCCCGCGGCATGACCGAGTTCTGGATCGCCTGGCTCCTGGTCGACCTGGTCGGCGTCCCCCTCAACTTCGCCAACGGCTACGCCTTCTCCGGCTTCGTCTACGTCATCTACGGCGCACTCGTCCTGTGGGGCATGCGCGACTGGTGGCTGCGCTCCCGCAGGGCGTCGCAGCCCGTCCTGGAAGGAGCGCCGGCATGACCACGGCACCGATCCTGTACAGCACCGACGGCATCGAGGACTGGTCGCTCGACCCGGTCGAGCAGGCCATCGCCGACATCGCGGCCGGCCGTCCGGTCGTGGTCGTCGACGACGAGGACCGCGAGAACGAGGGCGACCTCGTCATCGCCGCCGAGAAGGCCACCCCCGAGATCGTCGCCTTCATGATGAGCGAGTGCCGCGGCCTGATCTGCGCGCCCATGGAGGCCGACGAGCTGGAGCGGCTGAAGCTCCCGCAGATGGTCGAGGACAACACCGAGTCGATGAAGACCGCGTTCACGGTCTCCGTGGACGCCTCCGCCGCGCACGGCGTGACCACCGGCATCTCCGCCTCCGACCGCGCCACCACCCTCCAGCTGCTGGCGAGCGGAGAGACCCACGCCGACGACTTCGTCCGCCCGGGCCACATCTTCCCGCTGCGCGCCAGGTCCGGCGGTGTACTCGTGCGCAACGGCCACACCGAGGCCGCCGTGGACCTCGCCCGCCTCGCGGGGCTGCGCCCCGCCGGCGCGATCGTCGAGATCGCGGGAGAGGACGGCCGTATGCTCCGCCTCCCCGAACTGATCCCCTTCGCCCGCAAGCACGGCCTGACGATCATCTCCATCGAGGACCTGATCGCCTACCGCCGTACCGCCGAGCCCACCGTCCGCCGCGAGGCCGAGACCCAACTGCCGACCGCCCACGGTGAGTTCACTGCCTACGGCTACCGCTCCACCGTCGACGGCGTCGAGCACGTCGCCCTGGTCCACGGCGAGATCGGTGACGGCGAGGACGTCCTGGTCCGGGTCCACTCCGAGTGCCTGACCGGCGACATCTTCTCCTCCCTGCGCTGCGACTGCGGCCCCCAGCTGGACGCCTCCCTGGAGCGCATCCAGGCAGAGGGCAGGGGAGTGGTGGTCTATCTGCGCGGCCACGAGGGACGCGGCATCGGCCTGCTGTCCAAGCTGCGGGCGTACGAGCTCCAGGAGCGCGGCCGCGACACCCTCGACGCCAACCTGGAGCTCGGCCTGCCCGCCGACGCCCGGGACTACGGCGCGGGCGCGCAGATCCTGGAGGACCTCGGGGTCACGAGCGTTCGCCTGATGACCAACAACCCCGACAAGACCGACGCGCTCGTGCGCCACGGCCTCAAGGTCACCGGCCGCGAGCCGATGCCCGTACAGGCGGGCGAGCACAACCTCCGCTACCTGCGCACCAAGCGGGACAGGATGGGACACGACCTGCCCTGGCTGGACACCCCCGTGTCCACCTGCAGCAACCAGTAAGACCAGAGCACACCGAGGAGACACGAGAACGTGAGCGGCAAGGGCGCACCGGAACTGTCCGTACGCAATGTGGGTGACCTGCGGGTCGCCGTCATCGCGGCACAGTGGCACGAAAAGGTGATGGACGGCCTGGTGGACGGCGCCCTGCGCGCCCTGCACGACCTCGGCATCGACGAGCCGACCCTGCTCCGGGTCCCCGGCAGCTGGGAGCTCCCGGTGGTCGCCAAGGTCCTCGCGGGCCGTGGCTACGACGCGATCGTCGCCCTGGGTGTCGTCATCCGCGGCGGCACCCCGCACTTCGAGTACGTGTGCCAGGGGGTGACCCAGGGCCTCACCCAGGTCTCCGTCGAGACCGGCGTCCCCGTCGGCTTCGGCGTCCTCACCTGCGACACCGAGGAGCAGGCCCTGGACCGGGCCGGCATCGAGGGCTCCAACGAGGACAAGGGGCACGAGGCGGTGACCGCTGCGGTGGCGACCGCGGCGACCCTCCGCTCAGTATCTGAACCGTGGCGCTGACGTATGCGGGGTTTGGCATAGGCTGAGCGTCACCATGTCCAATAAGACGTTCGAGGAGCTCTTCACCGAGCTCCAGCAGAAGGCCGCCACCGGCGACCCCGCCACTTCCCGTACCGCTGAGCTGGTCGGCAAGGGCGTCCATGCCATCGGCAAGAAGGTCGTCGAAGAGGCCGCCGAGGTCTGGATGGCCGCCGAGTACGAGGGCAAGGAAGCGGCCGCCGAGGAGATCTCGCAGCTGCTCTACCACGTCCAGGTGATGATGGTCGCCCGCGGCATCTCCCTGGACGACGTCTACGCCCACCTCTGAGCCGTCCCAGACCGCCAGAGACCCCGCACACATCTCCGTACGCACGAACAAAGGAAGCCGACCTCATGCTGCGCATCGCCGTCCCCAACAAGGGTTCCCTGTCAGGCCCTGCGGCGGAGATGCTGCATGAGGCCGGCTACCAGCAGCGCCGGGAGGCCAAGGAGCTCAGGATCGTCGACCCGTCCAACGAGGTCGAGTTCTTCTACCTGCGCCCGCGCGACATCGCGATCTACGTCTCCTCCGGCCGCCTCGACATCGGCATCACCGGCCGCGACCTGCTGGTCGACTCCGGTGCCAACGCCGAGGAGATCCTCCCGCTCGGGTTCGCCCGCTCCACCTTCCGTTACGCCACCAAGCCGGGCACGGCGAAGGGCGTCGAGGACCTGAACGGCATGACGGTCGCCACCTCCTACGAGGGCATCGTCGCCAAGCACCTCGCCGACAACGGCGTCGACGCCTCCGTGGTGCACCTCGACGGGGCCGTCGAGACCGCCATCGAGCTCGGTGTTGCCGAGGTGATCGCGGACGTCGTCGAGACCGGCACCAGCCTGCGCAACGCGGGTCTGGAGGTCATCGGCGAGCCGATCATGAAGTCCGAGGCCGTCGTCATCCGCCGCACTGGCGAGAACGGCGAGGAGCCCAAGGTCCAGCAGTTCCTGCGCCGTCTGCAGGGCGTCCTGGTGGCGCGGACGTACGTGATGATGGACTACGACTGCCGCGCCGAACACCTGGAAGAAGCGGTCGCCATCACCCCCGGCCTGGAAGGGCCGACCGTCTCGCCGCTGCACAACGAGGGCTGGGTCGCCGTCCGCGCCATGGTGCCCGCCAAGGACGCCCAGCGGATCATGGACGACCTGTACGCGATCGGCGCGCGGGCCATCCTGACCACGGCCATCCACGCCTGCCGTCTCTGAGGGGCGCCCGAGAGATGTCCGATCTGCCCGCTCTTCCCGTCACTTTCCGGCCCGGCCGTACCCGGGCCGTGCTGCTCACCTCCGGTGCGGTCATCTTCGCGGTGATCACGACCGTCGCGTTTCTCCTGGAGCAGCTCAGCCCCGGCGAGAAGCTCAGCTTCGTCTTCACCGGAGCGATCCTCTTCGGTGTCCTCGCGCTGCTCGCCCGGGTGAAGGTCGTCGCCGACGAGACAGGCGTCACAGTCGTCAACATCGCCAGCAGGCGGCACCTGGAGTGGGCCGAGATCCTCCATGTGAACCTGCGCCCCGGAGACCCCTGGGTCTTTCTCAACCTCAGCGACGGTACGAGCCTGCCCGCGCTCGGCATCCAGCCGGGCATCGCCAAGGAGCGCGCCATCGCCGATGCGCGCACCCTGCGCGCACTCGCCGAGGCCCGCTCGACAAGGGATCTGCCGTAACGGCCCCTGTCTTGATTAATCTGTTGGCGGAGGCGTTTTCGTTGCGCCTCCGCCGCTGAAGTTCCCGCCGGGCTTCAGAGGCCCCCTGCTACCCGAGGAGTGACTCCCTCCAGCGATGGACGGATCGTCCTGTAGTACCTGCGCCGCCCCCTCACGACATATCGAGGCGGCGGCATCATGACCACCCCCCTGCTGCTCCTCGGAGCGGCCCTCCTGCTGATCCTGGCCAACGGCTTCTTCGTGGCGGCCGAGTTCGGCCTGGTCACGGTCGAGTCGACGGACGCCGAGAAGGCCGCCGCCGAAGGCGACAAACGGGCCCGAAGGGTCGCCGAGTCGCTCAGGGAGCTGTCCTTCCAGCTCTCCGGCACCCAGCTCGGCATCACCATCACCTCCCTCGTCGTCGGCATGCTCGCCGAGCCCGCACTCGCCGAGCTGCTGCACGGCCCGTTCACCGCGATCGGCATCCCCGAAGGCGCCGTCTCCGGTGTCGCGGTGGTCGTCGGCATGCTGCTGGCCTCCGCCGTGCAGATGGTGATCGGCGAGCTGGTGCCCAAAAACTGGGCGGTGTCCAGGCCGATGCAGGTCGCGCGCTTCGTCGCCGGCCCGCAGCACGCCTTCGCCCGGCTGTTCCGCCCGGTCATCGCCGCCCTGAACGCGGTGGCCAACCGGCTCGTCCGCGCCCTGGGCGTCGAGCCCGCCGAAGGGCTGGCCTCCGCCCGCACCCCCGGCGAACTGGTGTCCCTGGCCCGGCACTCCGCGCAGGCCGGCGCCCTGGAACAGGACACGGCCGACCTCTTCGTACGGACCCTGTCCCTCGCCGAGCTGACCGCGCAGCACGTCATGACCCCGCGGGTGAAGGTGAGCGCGCTGCAGTCGACGGCGACCGCCGAGGACGTGGTGAACCTGACCCGCGCCACCGGCCTGTCCCGCTTTCCCGTCTACAGGGAGCGGATCGACGAAATCGTCGGCATGGTCCATCTGAAGGACGCCCTGGCGGTCCCGGCGCACGAGCGTCTGCGCACCCCCGTCGGCCGCATCGCCCGTCCCGCGCTGCTCGTCCCCGAGACCCTGCCGGTTCAGCCGCTCCTCGCCCAGCTGCGCAGCGAGCAGCCCATCGCCGTCGTCGTCGACGAGTACGGCGGCACGGCGGGCGTCGTGACGCTGGAGGACATCGTCGAGGAGATCGTCGGCGAGGTCCGCGACGAGCACGACGGGCAGGACGTGCCCGAGCTCGCCGCCGCCCCGCCGGAGGACGGCAGGCCCGCCTGGGACGCCGACGGCAGCTGCCGCGTCGACATCCTGCAGCGCATAGGACTCGACGTGCCCGAGGGGCCGTACGAGACCGTCGCCGGACTGGTCGCCGACCGGCTCGGCCGGATCCCGGCCGTCGGCGACAAGGCCGAACTGCCGGGCTGGCGGCTGACCGTGCGCCGAGTCGGCCACTACCGCGCCGAGCGGGTCCGGCTGGTGCGGACCGGCCTGGTCGTGGAGGTCGCCCGATGAGCGTGCTCCAACTCCTCTTCGCGGGCCTGCTCGTGCTGGCCAACGGCTTCTTCGTCGGCGCCGAGTTCGCCCTCGTGTCCGTACGCCGCAGCCAGATCGAACCGCTCGGCACGGCCCGCGCCCGCCAGGTCCTCTACGGCCTGGAGCGGCTGCCGCAGATGATGGCCGCGGCCCAGTTCGGCATCACCGTCTGCTCGCTGACCCTGGGCGCGGTCGCCGAACCCACGGTCGCGCACCTGCTGGAGCCGGTGTTCGAGTGGATCCACCTCCCGGACGGGATGATCCACCCGCTGGGTTACGTCATCGCGCTCGCCGCCGTGGTCTTCTTCCACCTCGTCATCGGCGAGATGGTCCCGAAGAACCTCGCGATGGCGGCCCCGGAGAAGGCGGCCATGTGGCTGGCCCCGGGCCTGGTCGCCTTCGCCCGCGTCTGCAAGCCGATCACCGTAGCCCTCGGCGCCGTCGCCCAGGCGATCCTGCGGCTCTTCCGGGTCGAGCCGAAGGACGAGGTCGAGGCCGTCTTCACCAGCGAGCAGCTCAACCGCCTGGTGGAGGACTCCGGCCAGGCGGGCCTGCTCGACCCCGAGGAGCAGGAGCGCCTCGAGGACGCCCTGGAGCTGGGCTCCCGCCCGGTGACGGACGTGCTGCTGCGGCGTGAGTCCCTGGTGACGGTTCCTCCGTCGGTCACCCCGGGCCGCATCGTCGAACTCACCGCGCGCACCGGGTACTCCCGCTTTCCCATAGCCGCGGAGAACGGCGCCTTCATGGGCTATCTGCACGTGAAGGACGTACTGGACCTGGAGGACTCGGAGCGGGCGGTGCCGCAGCAGCTGTGGCGGCCGATGACGACACTGCGCTCCGAGCTCCCCCTGGACGACGCCCTGACGGTGATGCGCCGCGCCGCCACCCACCTGGCCCAGGTGGCCGACGCCTCCGGCAAGGTCCTTGGCCTGGTGGCCCTGGAGGACGTACTGGAACTCCTGGTCGGCGAGGTCACGGACCCGGCCCACCGGGACATCCCGGAGGTGAAGGTCACGGAGCCCAGGGGAAGCGGCGAGCCGGAACAGGCCTTGGCAGGCTGACGGCGGGTTCCCCGCACCCCCCTAGGGGCGCGGGGAACTGTGCGACAAGCCACAACGTATCCGCAGCCGCGAGAGACCGGGATCACCGAGCTCGTGGGCGCAGCTCACAACCCCGACGGATCCTGCGGCCCCCGCCCGGACAGCACTTCCCCATAGGCCTGCATCAGATCCGGCAGCCGCAGTGTCGACAAGTCGTCCCGCGACAACACCCCGGGATACGTCGACAACCGCAGATCCCGATAAGCACAGCTCTTCTCGTACAGCGTCCGCAGGAACCGCCCGTTCCCCAGCTCGTCGATCCACCCCTGATCCACCACATGCCCGGCGATCGACCGCAGCTCGTCCAACGCCTCCTCGTCCCACACGTCGCCGTTCTCGGCAGCCAGCACCTCACCGATCGAGGTGAGTTCGAGCGGCCGGTACGAGGGGAAGTCGACGCGGGTGGTGAAGCGGGACGACAGCCCGGGGTTGGCCGCCAGCAGGCGGTCCATGCCCTCCGGGTAGCCGGCCAGGATGACCACGAGGTGGTCGCGGTTGTCCTCGGCCCGCTTCAGCAGCACCTGCAGCGCCTCGTCGCCGTACGCGTCGCCCTTGCCGTACCCGGAGTTGGACAGCGAGTAGGCCTCGTCGACGAACAGCACACCGCCGATCGCGGAGTCGATCAGTTCGTTGGCCTTCACGGCCGTCTGTCCCAGGTACTCGCCCACCAGGTCGGCCCGCTGTGCCTCGACGAGGTGGTCGCCGCCGAGCAGTCCGAGGGCGTAGAAGACGCGGCCGAGGATGCGGGCGACCGTGGTCTTGCCGGTGCCGGAGGGGCCGGAGAAGACGAAGTGCCGTTTCGGCGGCTGGACCGGCAGGCCCTGACCGGCGCGCAGCCGCGCCATGTTCAACTGCGCCGACAGCGCCTTGACCTGTCGCTTCACCGGCTCCAGGCCGACCATGCGCTCCAGCTCCGCGAGCGCCTCCTCGAGCAGTGCGGGGTCGGTGGGCCCTGCCGGCAGCGGGGACCCCGGCGGGCCGACGCTCTTCTCGCGCACCGTCGGGTCGATCGACGACGGCAGCGGGGCCACCGGCGGGAGGTCGGACTCGGAGAGCCTCAGGTCCCGGCCCTCGGCGCCGAAGAGCGGGTCCAGGGTGTCGGGGCCCTCCAGGGCGTCCTGGCCGCCGGAGAGCGTGATCGCGGCGAGGTCGGTGGCCTCGTCGTAGCCGTCGCCCTCGGCGATCGCCGCGAGCCGGGCCGAGGTGTCCATGAAGGCGGGGTCGACGCGGTGCACGGCCCTGTAGAGGGGGAGGGCGGCGGCCGAGCGGCCCGTGCCCTCGTGGGCGCGCGCCAGCCAGTAGCGCAGCTCCTTGCGCTGCGGCTGCTCGCTGCGGCAGCGCATGAGAGCGGACGAGAGCAGCGGCTCGGCCTGTCCGTACATCTCCAGGCGGACCCGCGCCATGCCGCCGAACAGGCCCGCCTCGATACCGAGCAGGGCGTCGTCGATCAGCGGGTCGGTGTGGCGGACGAGCTGGTCCCAGTCCTTGACGAGATAGGCGCGGCAGGCGTGCAGAAAGCGGACCTGCGGGTCGGTGTCCACGGGCGGCAGACCGGCGAGCGCCCGGTCCAGCTCCGGAACATGGCGGCCGTCCAGCCAGTGCGAGGCATGCGCGAGCAGCAGGTCGCGCGGGCTCTCCAGCACGGGCTGCACCCACCAGCCGAGCCAGTACCAGGAGTTGAGGGAGCGGCGGTGCCGGGCGCGCTGTTCGCCGAAGCGGTCACGGTGCCGGAACATTCGTAACAGCGCGGTCGTCGTGTCGACGCGCAGCGCGTGCAGTCCGAGCCAGCCGTCGGCCATCCCGGGATCCATCCGCACCGCGGCCCGGAACTCCTCCTCCGCCTGTGGATAGGCGCCCATCGTGTAGGCGTCCACACCTCGCAGCCAGGCGAGGTCGGCCGGGGCCTCGGGGCCCTGCGTGCCGAAATCCATCACGTCCCCCACAAACCGTGCCCCCGTCGGTTGACCGCCGGACCGATGTCCGCCGGCCGCCTTGATCGAACCGCCGTACCGTGGACCGGAGTTGCGGTGCGCGCAGCCCTCTGTCAGGTCGCACCGAGGGCATCGTACCTGCGGGGGTGTCGCCCGCCGAAGGGTGCCGCACGGGCCGTTTGGCGAGGTGGGAGCAGACGGGGCGCACTCCGGACGGTAACGGTGTGTGAGCGAAATGTGTCGCGGAGCGTCCGGAAAACAGGGTGCGGGCAGAACGAAGCCCCCGATCACGGGGGAACAACCGGGGGCTTCGCGAAGGTGGGCGGCTTCGAATGGCCGCACATTGAGAACGTAAGTCCTGTACGGCCCCCCGGTCAAGCGGAGTTGAGGCACTCCGGGAAGTTCCCCGGCGGGCGTCTTCACAAGTTCAGCACACTGCCGATGGCCCGTCACCCTGCGTGAGTGTCTGGTCCGGTCCAATGGTCTTCACCGGTCCCGGCAGCATCTCGTATCCCTTCTCCAACTGCCGTATCAGAAGGTCGGCGAACGGCCGCGAGGGGTCCACGGCGAAGTGTTGTCGCTCCGCCCTGACCCACTCGGCCCAGAACTCCCGCTGCTCCTCCCCGTCCCGCTGCCGTCCACGCGTCCAGGACTCCTCGTGCGGCAACTCCATCCACAGCAGCGCCGCGAGGTGCGGGCGCAGTGCGCGGCGGCCGGCTCCGACGCCCTCGACGAGGACCACCGGGGCGGGCGGCAGTGTGCGGGGCGGTCCGAAGCGGTGGAGGTGCCAGTCGTAGGGGGCGTAGTGGGCGCTCTCGCCGCGGCTGAGTGGTTCGATCACCTGGGCCAGCAGCCGCCCGGTCCACTCGAACAGCTCGTCGTGGCTGGCGATGTCGTCGAGGTGCAGCACGGGCGCCCCGTCCAGGGTCCGGGCCAACCGCCCGGCGAACGTGGACTTTCCGGAGCCGGCATGTCCGTCGACGCCGATCAGGCGGACCGGGCCGCAGGACGGGGGCAGTCGGCGGAGCCGGGAGGCGAGGTCGTGAATGGTCGCTCCTTGGCCGGCTGGAGAGTTGGGCATATTCGACGGGAACATTCTAGTGGTGGGTGAAATCGGGGCGAATGGGTGGGCCGGAAAATAGTGCCGTATTGAACCAGTTGTTGGCTGGCTGTGAGCCAGTGTTAATCCGGGACCGAAACCCGGGGCCGCCATCTCGAAAACCGCGTTCCGGTTGCGCTCGTCGCTGAGTAAGGTGCTGAGTGCACAACTGCGAGGCGTCGTACGGGGAGACAGGAGCAGATGGCCGCTGGGTTATTCGAGGGGCAGTATGTGTGGCATCCGGCGGCCGACGACCGCTTGCTCGCGAGCGTATGCGTCGACGTACGCGCCGGCCGATACCGGAGCGCCCATGAAGCCCTCGCCGAAACACGCGGCGACTTCGGTCTGCGCGCTCACCGCTCCCTGGTCCTCGCCTCCGAGGCCGCCGACTCCGACCTCGCCGAGCGCTGGCTGGCCGAGGAGGCGAGCCCCGAGTCGGCGCTGCTGTGGGCGCGGGTGGCGGTGCTGCGGGCGGTGCGCGCCGCCGACGCGAGGGACGATCGGGCCGAGGCCCTGGAGCGGATCGCGCTGACCGCCTGCGACCGGGCGGCGGCGATGAACCCGGCCGATCCCACGCCCTGGGCGGCCCGGCTGGCCATGGCCCGGCTGCACCGGCTGACCGACCCCGCCCCACGCGGGCTGCTCACCGCGCCGCCCGGCCCCTGGCGGCTGTTCGCGCACGTCCTGTCCCTCGACCCATGGCACCGCGAGGCCCACCACCGCTTCCTGGCCTGCTTCTTCACCCGCCACGGCGGCTCCGTGAACGCGGCCTGGGACGTCGCCGCCTTCCTCGGCCAGCGCGCACCCGCCGAGTCCCCGCTGCGCCTGCTGCCCCTCGTCGCCCTCGTCGAGAGCTACAACCCGACCCAGCTGCTCGCCGACCGGGTCTGGGAGCAGCCGCAGTGGCGCTCCACCGCTCTGGCGATCTACCAGAACTGGCTGCCCACGATGCCGGGTTACCGCTTCACCCCGGTGCTCGACCTGGCCTACCTGGCGCATGCGCTGGTCATGGGCAAGCGCGAGTTCGAGGCCCGCGCGGTCTTCGCGGCGATGGGGCCGTACGCCTCCCGTATGCCCTGGTCCGCCTTCGGTGAGCCGGCCGACCAGCTGTCCCGCGCCCGCCGCGCCTGCGGCCTCCCGGTCCCCCCGTAGCCCCCCACAGAGAGAAAGGCCGAACTGTGCCGGAACAGATATCGGACGACGACGCCGTACTTCATGAGATGGGATACCCGAGAAAACTCACCCGTCGCTTTCAGGCGTTCGACAATTTCGCCATCTCATTCACCATCATCAACATCATTTCGGGAATCTTCTCCAGCTTCGGATTCGGACTGAATGCCGGAGGCCCCCGCATTCTCGTCTTCGGCTGGATCGGCGTCTCCGTCATGGTGCTCTTCGTCGGTCTGGCCATGGCGGAAGTCGCCTCCGCCTATCCGACGAGCGGCGCCCTGTATTTCTCCGCCGGGAAACTCGCGAGACGGCACAAGGGGGCCTGGTCCTGGTACACCGGCTGGCTGAACTTCGTGGGCCAGATCGGCGGCACCGCCGCCACCGGCTACGCCGCCGCCACCTTCATCCAGGCCTTCATCGCCCTGCAGTGGTCCTCGTATGTGCCGACCGCCCACCAGACGGTGCTGATCACGGCACTGCTCATCGTGCTGCAAGGGCTGGCCAACACCTACACCGTCCAGCTGGTCGCGCTCCTCAACCGGATCTCCGTGTGGTGGCTGCTGATCGGTCTCGTGGTGATCGTGGGCGCCCTGATCGTCGGACCCGACCAGCACCAGTCGGCCTCGTTCGTCACCCATTTCGCGAACAACACCGGTTTCACCAACGGGCTTTACGGCGGGATGCTCGGCCTGCTCGTGACCAGCTGGACCTTCACCGGCTTCGACGGCAGCTTCCACATGTCCGAGGAAACAGTGCGGGCCACGGTCAACGCGCCGAAGGGGATCACACGTGCGATCGGCTACTCCGCGATCACCGGTCTGATCCTGATGCTCGCACTGGTCTACAGCATTCACGACTACGACCATGTGGCGAGCGCATCCGCCCCGCCCGTCCAGATTCTCATCGACGGTCTCGGCCTGACCACCGCCAAGGTGCTTCTGCTGATCGTGATCGGCGCGATGCTCTTCTGCGGTCTCGCCAACCTCACCAGCAACACCCGCCAGATCTTCGCCTTCTCCCGCGACGGCGCCATGCCCGGCTCCCGGCTGTGGCACTCGGTCTCGCCGCGCACCCGTACCCCCGTCAAGGCCGTCTGGCTCGCGGTCGCCTGCTCGCTGGCGCTCGTCCTGCCCGGCTGGTGGTCGCACACGGCGTTCACCGCCATCGTCAGCGTCAACGTCGTCGGGCTCTTCCTCGCCTACGCCGTGCCGATCCTGCTCCGGCTGAGCCTCGGCGACGAGTTCCAGCGGGGGCCGTGGCACCTGGGCCGCTGGAGCATGCCCGTCGGGGTGATCGCGGTGGCCTGGATCCTGCTCAGCAGCGTGCTGTTCATGCTCCCGCAGGCCTCGCCGATCACCGTCGACTCCTTCAACTACGCGCCGATCGCCCTCGCCGTCGTTCTGGTCGTCGCCACCGTCTGGTGGTTCGCCACCGCCCGCAGCCGCTTCCAGGGGCCGGTCAGCTACGGCCGCCCCGACGAGGTCGCGGCGATGGACCTGATCTGAGCCCCGGGCCCGGCGCGCGCCCGCGTGCGCCGGGCCGGACGGACCGGCAGGTCATGCCAGTGGTCAGGACCAATATTGGTGGGCGTGGCATGGCCCGAAGTGCTGGCAGGAGGTGCCCCCTGCGGCCATAGTTGGCGCACGAACCGCGCATTTGGACCTGCCCGACTCGGACACCCGGGGGTCGTTCCACCCATGAGCAGAGCCGAACAGCCGTCCCGCAGAACCGTCCTCGCCGCCGCGGTGGCCGCCGCGGTGGTGGGCCCCGCCGTCACCACCGACGTGGCCGACGCCGAGGAGTCCGCCGTGATCCCGAACCGCCCCCACTCCGCGGGGCCTTCCACGGTCGACTACCGTTCGTGGACCTCCTACCAGGACTGGCGCGCCGGCGCCGCGCACGGCACGCGTGCCGTCGCGGGCGCCCGCCCCGGCGTGGTGATCGCCGCCCCCGTGGGCACCACCGACTACACCGACCCGCACACCGGCAAGACCGCCACCTGGGAGTACGCGAGCTGGACGTCCCCCGTCCACCGGCTCCGCGTCCCGGCCACCGAGGCGATCGCCTCCTGGAACGCGCACACCCCGGCCGGCACCTGGCTCCAGGTCGAACTGCACGGCACGTACTCCGACGGCACGCGGACCCCCTGGTACGTGATGGGCCGCTGGGCGGCCGGCGACCAGGACATCAAGCGGACCTCGGTGGACGACCAGAAGGACGGCAAGAGCGCTGTCTGGACGGACACCTTCGCCATCGACGACGCCTCGACCGGCCTGCGCCTGGTCTCGTACCGCCTCCGTCTCACCCTCTACCGCAAGCCCGGCACCAAGCTCACCCCCACCGTGTGGCGGCTCGGCGCGATGGGCTCGGACATCCCCGACCGCTTCACCGTCCCGGCCTCCACGCCCGGCCTCGCGAAGGAACTGATCGTCCCGCGCTACTCGCAGGAGATCCACAAGGGCCAGTATCCCGAGTACGACAACGGCGGCGAGGCCTGGTGCAGCCCCACCTCCTCGCAGATGATCATCGAGTACTGGGGAGGCAGGCTCACGCGCGAGCAACTGGCCTGGGTGGACCCGAGCTACGCCGACCCCCAGGTCGACCACGCGGCCCGCTTCACCTACGACTACCAGTACCAGGGCTGCGGCAACTGGCCCTTCAACGCCGCCTACGCGGCCACGTACAAGGATCTGCAGGGCGTGGTCACCCGGCTCGGCTCGCTCACCGACCTGGAGACACTGATCGCGGCCGGCATCCCGGCCATAACGTCCCAGTCGTTCCTCAAGGAGGAGCTGACGGGGGCGGGTTACGGCACCGCGGGGCATCTGATGACCGTCATCGGCTTCACCGCCGACGGCGATGTGATCGCCAACGATCCGTTCTCGCCGAGCGACGACGCGGTACGCCGTGTCTACAAGCGGCGCGAATGGGAGAACATCTGGCTCAGGACCAAGCGGTACAACGCCTCCGGCAAGGTCGTCTCCGGCACCGGCGGCGTCTGCTACCTGTACTTCCCGGCGCGGCCCACGCCCCGCCAGCGCAAGGCGCTCGCGACGGTCGGCGTGCGCTGAACGCCAGGCGGAAGGCCCGGCGTGCCGGGACCTTCCGCCTGTGACCGATGTCTCCGCCGCAAAAGCCGCCTGGGGTGGCAAGGTGGACGGAACCCCGCGGGGAGTCCACCGCACGCCCGACCTCAGCGAGACGCCATGACCGCACACTCGGCCACCGCCGCCCGCCCCCGCACCGGCGGCCCGGAGAACGACGGCCCGAAGATCCTCGAACACGTCATGGGCTGGACCCTCGTGATGGTCGTCGCGATGCTCGTCACCCAGCTCGGCCTGCTGTGATCTGACGCGGACAGAGCCCCGCTCTCCCCTGCGGCCACTCGTCGAGTGGACTCGAACGAGTGGACGTGGTCGTTCTGACATACTGCGGATGTCCCGCAGCCTGCCCGAGACCAGGGTCGAAATTGAAGATCAGCGAACAGAGCGACGCCACCCGGCCCCGGGCGCGCGGCACCGAGCGCTCGCTGGCGCGCCGAGCCGAACTCATCGCCATCGGGCGGAAGTTGTTCGCCGACACGTCGTACGACGCGCTCTCGATGGACGACATCGCACGGCAGGCGCATGTCGCCAAGGGGCTGATCTACTACTACTTCCAGTCCAAGCGCGGCTACTACCTGGCGATCATCAACGATTCGGTCGCCGACCTGGTCACCTTCGCGGCGAGCGAGATCGAGCTGGAGCAACTGGACCGCGTCCATCGCACGATGGAGGGCTATCTGCGCTATGCCGAGCACAACCAGGCCGCCTTCCGTGCGGTCGTCAGCGGCGGCGTCGGCTTCGACGCCGAGGTGCACGCCATCCGCGACGGTGTACGCGAGGCGATAGTCGCGACCGTCGCCGAAGGGGCGTACGGCCGCACGGACATCGCCCCGCTGGCCCGCATGGGCCTGTTCGCCTGGGTGTGCGGGGTGGAGGGTGCCACCCTCGACTGGATCGACCGGCCCCGGCTGTCCCGCGAACAGATGCGCGAACTCCTGGTCAAGCAGCTCGGCGGGGCCATGCGCGCCATCGAGGAACTGGACCCCGCCTACCCCACTCCGGCCCCGGCCCGCCGGGACACCTGAGCGAGCAGCGCAGGCTCGCGCCCGCCCGGACCCTGCTGGTTCTGCCACGCCGCCTTCGTCGCGCCGAGGCCCAGGCGCAACCCGTCACGTTCCGCTGCGCATCGCGTGCAGCGGGTGTCCGGGATATTCTTGAAGTGAGCGGTCGTTAACTGGTGACGGGATGCCTGCGATCGGGCATACTCACAGCGCACAGCCGCTGGTCAGCAGCTTCCGAGACCCGGGAGAGCAGAGCATCGGCCGGCCCCAGAGAGACCCGGCGGAGCCGCCCACACCCAAGGCGCACGTCGGCCGATGTGCCCGATCAGGGAGGAGAGCGTCGCCATGCCCGACCGCGCCCCGCAGCCGGTGGACCGGCAACTGCCCACGGACGAGGCCCGGGATCTGATCTCGCTCGTCCGCGACATCGCCCAGCGCGAGATCGCCCCGAAGGCGGCCGAGGAGGAGGACGCCGGACGCTTCCCGCGCGAGGTCTTCACCCTGCTGTCGGAGTCGGGACTGCTCGGCCTGCCGTACGACTCCGAGTACGGCGGCGGCGACCAGCCCTACGAGGTCTATCTCCAGGTCCTCGAAGAGCTCGCCGCGGCCCGCCTCACCGTCGGCCTCGGCGTCAGCGTGCACACGCTCGCCTGCTATGCGCTCGCCGCCTACGGCACCAAGGAGCAGCAGGTCGAGCACCTGCCCGCGATGCTGGGCGGCGGCCTGCTGGGCGCCTACTGCCTGTCCGAGCCGTCCTCCGGCTCCGATGCCGCCTCTCTTCGTACGAAGGCGGTGGGCGAAGGCGACCACTGGGTGATCAACGGCACGAAGGCCTGGATCACGCACGGCGGGATCGCCGACTTCTACACGGTCATGGCCCGCACGGGGGAGGAGGGGCCGCGCGGCATCACCGCCTTCCTGGTCCCGGGTGACGCCGAGGGGCTGAGCGGCGCGATGCCCGAGAAGAAGATGGGCATGAAGGGCTCACCCACCGCCCAGGTCCACCTCGACGGTGTGCGGGTGGCGGACGAGCGGCGCATCGGCGAGGAGGGGCAGGGCTTCGCGATCGCCCTGTCCGCGCTCGACTCCGGGCGGCTCGGCATCGCCGCCTGTGCGATCGGCCTCGCCCAGGCGGCGCTGGACGAGGCGGTCGCGTACGCCACCGGGCGGCAGCAGTTCGGGCGGCCCATCGCCGACTTCCAGGGGCTGCGCTTCATGCTCGCCGACATGGCCACCCAGATCGAGGCGGGCCGGGCCCTGTATCTGGCGGCGGCACGCCTGCGCGACGCGGGGCGGCCGTTCGCCAAGCAGGCGGCCATGGCCAAGCTGCTCTGCACGGACACCGCGATGAAGGTGACCACGGACGCCGTCCAGGTCCTCGGCGGTTACGGCTACACCGCGGACTTCCCGGTGGAGCGCTATATGCGCGAGGCCAAGGTGCTGCAGATCGTCGAGGGCACCAACCAGATCCAGCGCATGGTCATCGCCCGTCACCTGGCGGGTCCTGAAACGCGCTGAACTGGCCTCGGGTGACCTGCGGGGCCGCCAGCCTGATCCACTCCGGGTCGTGGCGGCCCGGCAGGGTGCGGCCCCGGTCGGCCCAGGCCCGCATCAGAGCGCGGTAGATCGGCGGGTCCTGCAGGTGCGGCGGCACCGGCGCGGCCGTTCCTGCGGGCGGCGGAACGAACATGCGGCGCTGACGCCCGATCACGGAATAGGTGGGGGTCATACCAGGGCAACGCGGAGGTAGGCGGACAGGTCACCCATCCGCGGAATCGAGCGTGAGTTCCCGGACGTCCGGCCCCCTCTCTGGCCTCCGTCAGCTGTCTGACGTACCGTCAGCCCAGCCGTCCCCAGGGAGGTTTGGCGTGGCCGACGACCGCCCCGTACCACTCGACGAGTACCCCGTGCACCAGGTCCCGCTGTCCATGAAGCACGTGGCCACCGGGGACCGGAACGCCTACGACCGCTGCATCTTCCACGTCCTCGACCACGAGGGGCGCGCCCTGCTCATCGTGGGCCTCGGCGTCTACCCCAACCTCGGCGTGATCGACGCGTACGCGACCCTGCGGACCGGGGACGCCCTGCACGCGGTGCGCGCCTGCGACGCCCTCGGCGAGGACCGCATGCGGCTTGCCGTCGGTCCGCTCAGGATCGAGGTCGAGGAGCCGCTGCGGCGGCTGCGGCTGACGGCCGACGACGACCTGTTGTCGTACGACCTCACCTGGACCGCCGGATTCCCCGCCCTGTGGGAACCCCACCACCTCCAGCGCCGCGGAGACCGGCTCACCCTCGAAGGGCGCCGCTTCGTCCAGGCGGGCGGCGTGGAGGGCGTGATCCGCGCCGCGGGTGAGGAGTTCCGGGTCACCGCCGGCGGATGGACCGGCACCCGCGACCGCAGCTGGGGCGTGCGGCCCATACCGGGGGAGGAGGGCGGCCGCCTGGCGGAGGAGAATCCGACCGAGGGCTTCCACTGGCTGTGGTGCCCGGTGCGCTTCGAGGACCGCTTCCTCATGGTCGTCGTCCAGGAGGACGCCGACGGCTACCGCTCCCTGAACGACGCCACCCTGGTCCGCCCCGGCCACCGCGACCGGCAACTCGGCTGGCCCCAGCCCGAGATCACCTACCGCTCCGGCACCCGCCACCCGGACCGCGCCCTCATCCACCTCGGCGACCTGCGCAAACCGCAGGAGCTGGAGGTCGAGATCCTCACCTCCTCGCCGCTCGCGATCGGCGCCGGCTACCCGCCCGCCGACGACTGGCAGCACGGCACCTGGCGTGGCCGCGGCTGGACGGACCGCCGTACCTACGACCTGACGCAGCCGCACGCCCTGGCCGCCTACGGGGTCACCGACCATGCCGCCCGCTTCCGGCTGGACGGCCGGACCGGTCACGGCATCTTCGAGCACGGCTCGTTCGGGCGGCACGATCCGAGCGGGTTCACGGACTTCACTTCGGTCGCACCGTAGGCGGTATCCGACATGGCACCCACTACGCCCCGCCCCCGCACCACCACCCGGGACCCGGAGGAGCTCGCCCGCCGCCTCACCGCCTGGCTCTCCACCCGCCTGCCCGGCGCCAAGGCGGCCGGCGTCGCCGTCCCCGAGTCCAACGGCATGTCCAGCGAGACCCTGCTCTTCGACATCGAGCACCCCGAACCGCCGGTGCGCCGCTGCGCGTTGAGACTCGCGGCGGACCCGGCGGCGTACACCGTCTTCCCGGTGTACGACATGCCGCGCCAGTACCGCACGATGCGCGTCGTGGCGGAGCACTCGGACCTGCCCGTGCCGAAGGTGCTGTGGCTGGAGGAGGATTCCGGGCCCCTCGGAGCGCCGTTCTTCGTGATGGAACGCGTCGAGGGACGTGTGCCGCCCGACGTCATGCCCTACACGTACGAGGGCAACTGGCTGCACGCGGCGAGCGACGCGGAGCGCGAGCACCTCGAAGCGGCCTCGATCGGCCTCCTGGCCCGACTGCACGACCAAGTGCCGCCGGAGGCCGCCGAGTTCCTCGCGCTCCCCGGCGAGGGCGACGCGCTGCGCCGCCATGTGACCGCCCAACGCGCCTACTACGACTGGGTCGTCGACGGTCGCCGCCGCTCACCGCTCATCGAGGCCGCGTTCGACCGGCTGGAGGAACTCTGGCCGAGCGATCCGGGCACACCGGTGCTCAACTGGGGCGACGCACGCATCGGGAACGTCGTCTACGACGGCTTCGAACCCGCCGCCGTCCTCGACTGGGAGATGGCGGCCCTGGCCCCGCGCGAGGTCGACCTCGGTTGGACCGTCTATCTGCACCGCTTCTTCCAGGACCTCACGGTCGCCTTCGGGCAGCGCGGTCTGCCGGACTTCCTGCGCCGCGACCGGATCGAGGCCCGCTACGCCGAACTCACCGGCCACACACCGCGCGACATGGACTTCCACACCCTGTACGCCGCGCTGCGGCACGCGATCGTCATGCTGCGGGTCGCCTACCGGCAGGTGCACTTCGGGGAGGCAGCCGTTCCGGCGGATCCGGACACACTGATCCTGCACCACGGCAGCCTGCGGGCCATGGTGCAGGGCAGCTACTGGAATTGAGCGAGGCGGTTCAGGCGGCCTGGCGGCGCATCGCCGGCACGCGCATCGGGCGCGAGCTCGGGCCGCCGACGTGCGAGAACGGCTGCGTCCGCCAGTCGAGGCCCTGAGGGAGCGTCAACAGGAGGGCGGTGTCCTGCTCCTGGGGCTGCGCCGACTCGTCCGCGGAGCGGGCCTCGGCCGCCCTGCGGCCGGTGCCGGCGCAGACCGTGAGGCCGAACGGGTTCCACGGCGAGGCGCACAGCGCGTGCTCCGGCAGGACCTGCTCGTCCGCCAGCAGGGCGATGGGCTGCGCGCAGTCCGGGCAGATCACCCGGTACATCTCGAAGGTGTCGTACGCGTCGAGTTCGTCCTCGAAGGCGTCGGGTTCGACGCCCTCCGGCTCGGGCTCGACGACGGCCTGGAGCCGCTTGGGTGCGGTACGACCAGGGCGCTTAAGACTCTGCATGGGTTCTCCCCCTCGGGCTGGGCCGTTCGGGCACTGCGGCCTCGACCACAGCAAGCACTTCCCGCCCCGTCTCGGCGGTAATCACGAGAGCATCACGGAGACGTCTCGACGGCTGTGTCCTTCGTCACATGCCGCCCGCAGGTGCCCGCGGCGGACGTTTTGTCCCCCGGGCGGCGCACGGACGGCTCACAGACAGCTCTCGGGCACATCACAAAGCGGGTATGACCTGGACTGCTCAGGTATCCGAGGAGATCAAGCGCACTGTAGGTTCTTGCGTCATGGAGGAGCTGGACCGTCAAATCGTGCAGCTGCTCGTCAAGGACGGGCGGATGAGCTACACAGACCTGGGCAAGGCCACGGGCCTGTCCACGTCGGCCGTGCACCAGCGGGTGCGCCGGCTGGAACAGCGTGGCGTCATCCGCGGCTACGCCGCGGTGGTCGACCCCGAGGCCGTCGGGCTGCCCATGACCGCGTTCATCTCGGTCAAACCCTTCGACCCCAGCGCCCCCGACGACATCTCGGACCGCCTGGCCGGGGTCCCGGAGATCGAGGCCTGCCACAGTGTCGCGGGCGACGAGAACTACATCCTCAAGGTGCGCGTGGCCACGCCGCACGAGCTGGAGGAGCTGCTGGCGCGGCTGCGGACGCTGGCGGGCGTCTCGACGCGTACGACGGTGGTCCTTTCCACGCCGTACGAGGCGCGGCCGCCGCGCATCTGAGGCCGGTACTGCGGCAGACCGCTGCTTCCGCTCGGGTGGAACGGGTGGGCACAGCCGGCAGCGCCGGGCGCCGTCTCGGCCCGGCCCCAGGTGCACCGCCGGTGGCTCGACACGAGAAACTGTCGGTCATGAGCGATCGCACCGACCAGCCGAACACCGTCCTGCTCCGCCGCGGAGAGGTCCACAGCCCCGCCGACCCCTTCGCGACCGCGATGGTCGTGGAGCGCGGCCAGGTCGCCTGGGTCGGTTCGGAGGGCGCCGCGGACGCCTTCGCGGACGGTGTCGACGAGGTGGTCGACCTGGACGGCGCCCTCGTCACCCCGGCCTTCACCGACGCCCATGTGCACACCACCTCCACCGGCCTCGCGCTCACCGGCCTCGACCTGTCCGACGCGCCCTCCCTGGAGGCCGCCCTCGCTCTGGTGCGGGACTTCGCGGCGGCCCGCCCGCAGGACAGGGTGCTGCTCGGGCACGGCTGGGATGCCGCCCGCTGGCCCGGTGGCCGGCCCCCGACGCGCGCGGAACTGGACGAGGCCGCCGGAGGCCGTCCCCTCTATCTCTCCCGCATCGACGTCCACTCGGCGGTCGTCTCCACGGCCCTGCTCGACCTGGCCCGCGGTGTCGGCGCGGCGGACGGCCCGCTGACCGCCGACGCCCACCACGCCGTACGCGCCGCCGCGTTCGCAGCCGTGACGCCGGCCCAGCGCGCCGACGCCCAGCGCACAGCGCTCGCGCACGCCGCCTCCCTGGGGATCGGCTCGGTCCACGAGTGCGCGGGACCGGAGATCTCCTCCGAGGACGACTTCACCGGACTGCTCCGGCTCGCGGCCGAGGAGATGGGACCGCGAGTGATCGGGTACTGGGCGGAACGGGCCGAAGAGGGGGTCGAGAAGGCGCGCGAACTGGGTGCCGCAGGCGCCGCCGGTGACCTCTTCGTCGACGGCGCCCTCGGCTCGCACACCGCTTGTCTGCACACGCCGTACTCCGACGCCGACCACACGGGCAGCGCCTATCTGGATGCCGCCGCGGTGGCCGCCCATGTCGTGGCCTGCACCGAGGCGGGCCTCCAGGCGGGCTTCCACGCGATCGGCGACGCGGCCGTGACCACGGTCGTGGACGGTGTGCGCGCCGCCGCCGAGAAGGTCGGCCTCTCCCGCGTCAGGGCCGCCCGCCACCGCGTCGAGCACGCCGAGATGCTCACCCCCGAAACGATCGCGGCCTTCGCCGAGCTCGGCCTGACCGCCTCCGTGCAGCCCGCCTTCGACGCGCTGTGGGGCGGCGAGGACGGCATGTACGCCCAGCGCCTGGGCGCCGACCGGGCGCGCACCCTGAACCCCTTCGCGGCCCTGCTCAGGGCGGGCGTCCCCCTCGCGTTCGGCTCCGACAGCCCCGTCACGCCGCTCGACCCGTGGGGCACGGTCCGCGCCGCCGCCTTCCACCGCACGCCCGAGCACCGCGTCTCCGTGCGGGCCGCGTTCACGGCCCACACCCGCGGTGGCTGGCGGGCGATCGGGCGGGACGACGCGGGCGTCCTGGTGCCCGGCGCACCCGCCGACTACGCCGTGTGGCGCACCGACGAACTGGTCGTCCAGGCCCCCGACGACCGGGTCGCCCGCTGGTCCACCGATCCCCGCTCCGGCACTCCCGGCCTGCCCGACCTCAGCCCCGGCCGCGACCTGCCGGTCTGTCTGCGCACCGTGGTCGGCGGGCGGACGGTGTTCGTACGGCCGGGCGAGTGATCTCCCGGGGTGGCGCGGCGCCGATCGGCGCCCCCAGCGGCGTCGCACGACCTGCGTATCCTCCGCCCTGACCAGGGCTTTGATGCAAAATGCGCAGGTCAAACGGCTGTTGACAGCCGATGGCAGGAGGCCGGTAGGTTCGGCCGGGTCCACCACCGGACGCCCGACCGGGGAACTTCCGCGCACTCGTCGCAGCGCCACTGGGTCAGGGACGGTGTGCCGCACCGGGGCACCGCCACTGGGAGCCAGGCTCAGCGCCCGCGCCGCGACGGGAGGACCGTTTAGGCCGGTCGGGGAGGTGTGACCCGGGTGGGGCCCGGGCTCAGTAGACAACGGCTTTCGGTCGACCCGCAGCCAGCGGGCCCCAGGTCGGCCCGAAGGGCGCCGGGCCCCCATCCGCAGAACCGCGGACGTGCCCGAAAACGCGCTCTTACCCCGCTCTTGTGGAATCGACACCACTATACGAACGTCCTGTCGCGTCATCGCAGGCCGTGGCCACTATGGTGGACGTCTGCGTACGGACACGAAGGGGCAGCAGTGAACGACGGCGACGGGACCCTCGCGGCAAAGGCCCAGGGGAGGCAGTTCGGCCCGCTCGGCACGGCCTTGGTGATCATTCCGACCTACAACGAGGCGGAGAACATCAAGTCCATCGTCGGCCGGGTGCGGAAGGCGGTCCCCGAGGCTCACGTCCTCGTGGCCGACGACAACAGCCCCGACGGCACCGGCAAGCTGGCCGACGAACTGGCCGCCGAGGACGACCACGTCCAGGTGATGCACCGCAAGGGCAAGGAGGGCCTCGGAGCCGCCTACCTCGCGGGCTTCCGCTGGGGCCTGGACAACGGCTACGGGGTCCTCGTCGAGATGGACGCCGACGGCTCCCACCAGCCCGAGGAACTGCCCCGGCTGCTCACCGCGCTCAAGAGCGCCGACCTGGTCCTCGGCTCCCGCTGGGTGCCCGGCGGCCGGGTGGTGAACTGGCCCAAGAGCCGCGAGTTCATCTCCCGCGGCGGCAGCCTCTACTCCCGCCTCGCCCTCGACCTGCCGCTGCGCGACATCACCGGCGGCTACCGCGCCTTCCGCCGCGAGACCCTCGAGGGCCTCGGCCTCGACGAGGTCGCCTCCCAGGGCTACTGCTTCCAGGTCGACCTGGCCCGCCGCGCGGTCAAGGCCGGCTACCACGTCGTCGAGGTGCCCATCACCTTCGTCGAGCGGGAACTGGGCGACTCCAAGATGAGCCGCGACATCCTCGTCGAGGCCCTGTGGCGGGTCACGGCATGGGGCGTGGGCGAGCGGGTCGCCAAGGTCACGGGCCGCGGCCAGAAGGCCTGACCGCCGTCCGTCCGCACCGGGCCGCGTACGGTCTCGCCGGCACGGTTGATCATTCGCTTACGCCGCACTGAGGCGGGCCCAGGCACACTGGACGCATGACGACAGGTGCTCCGACCCCCACGTACCCCGCCCGGCCCCGGCGCTCCAGGCTGCGGACCTTCCTGCCGCTCGGCGTCGCGGCCTGGCTGGTGCTGGAGATCTGGCTGCTGACCGTGGTCGCGGGCGCGTCGAGCGGCTTCACCGTGTTTCTGCTGCTGGTGGCGGGCTTCGTGCTCGGAGCTGCGGTGATCAAGAAGGCGGGCCGGCGCGCCTTCCAGAACCTCAACGAGGCGCTGCAGCGCGGCGGCACCCCCCAGAGCGGCGGCGGCAACGGCCTGCTGATGCTCGGCGGTCTGCTCCTGATGATCCCCGGCCTGATCTCGGACGCGGTGGGCCTGCTTCTGCTGATCCCCCCGGTCCAGAAGGCCCTGAGCCGCTTCACCGAGCGCACGCTCGACCGCAAGCTGCGCGAGGCCGGTCCCGGCAGCTTCGGTGACGCCTTCCAGCAGGCGCGCATCCACCGCCCCGACGGCAAGGTCGTCCAGGGCGAGGTCATCAGGGACGAGCCGGGCGGCGACACCCCGCAGGGTCCGCGCCCGCCGCTGACCCACTGAGAGCGCGGCAGGACATACGACTGCGGGCGTCCACGTGAATCCACGTGGACGCCCGCAGTCGCTTGCGTGCGTAGTTGGTCCGCCCGACCCCGGCAGGAACTAGGCCGACTTGCGGCTGTCCCGCGGGTGAACCGCGATGTTCATCGCGCCCGAACGGAGAACGGCCAGGCGCTCCTCGAGGACCTCTTCGAGTTCCTCGCGGGTGCGCCGCTCCATCAGCATGTCCCAATGCGTACGCGCGGGCTTGGCCTTCTTTTCCTCAGGGCCGTCGCCGTCAACGAGGAGTGCCTGGGCCCCGCAGACCTTGCACTCCCACTCCGGCGGGATCTCCGCCTCGACCGAGAAGGGCATCTCGAACCGGTGCCCCTTCTCACATGCGTACTCCACGGCCTGGCGCGGGGCCAGGTCGATGCCGCGGTCCGTCTCGTAGCTGGTCACCACGAGGCGCGTGCCGCGAAGAGCTCGCTCACTCATGAATCGTGCCTCCCGGGCTTGTCGCCCACAGGACAGGTGTCGCTGTCGTCGTCATCCGGTCAACGTCCGGTCGGCGGTAAAGATTCCCGTTCCGTGTCCCGTTCCGGGTCATGCGTCGCCGTCGTAGCCGCCCCTTGTTGTACCCACCGTCGCCCGGTTTGTCACATCTGCTAGCAGATGTCACCCAGCGTTTCGTCATCTTTGACGCGCAGTAACGGTACGCCTGGCAGGCCAAACGCGTACACTACAGCCCTTTCGTCGTGAGCGCTAAATCCTCTCGGGAACCGGATTGCCGGCATCCAGGATCGCCTGCCGCACCGGAACCCTTGCGAGCAGGGCGAATCCCATGACGAAGAAGGCCACGAGCGAGATGATCGCGTCGCGATAACTTCCGGTCAGCTGGTAGGTGATCCCGAACAGCAGCGGCCCCAGCCAGCTCATGCCCCGGTCGCTCATCTCGTACGCCGAGAAGTACTCGGCCTCCTTGCCGGGCGGGACCAGATGCGAGAACAAGGAGCGGGAGAGGGCCTGGCTGCCGCCCAGTACGAGGCCGATCCCGGACGCCAGCACGAAGAACCACACCGGCGCCCCGGCCGGCAGGAAGTATCCCGCAGCCAAGGTCACCGTCCACGCCACCAGTGAGCCGAGGATGGTGCGCTTGGCTCCGTACGTCCGGGCCAGCCTCCCCATCCCCAGCGCGCCCGCCACCGCCAGCACCTGGACCATCAGTACGGCCGTGATGAGCGTGGACTGGCTCAGGCCCAGCTCCTGGGAGCCGTACACCGACGCCTGCGAGATCACCGTCTGGATGCCGTCGTTGTAGATGAGGTAGGCGAGCAGGAAGGCCAGGGTGAGCGGTTTGCCGCGCATGTCCCGGACGGTGGACGCCAGCTGCCGCCAGCCGTGCACCGCGGGCGCCGAGGAAGCCGAGGACGCCGTACGGCGGTCACGCAGCCGCTTCAGCGGTACGAGGGTGAAGGCGCCCCACCACAGGCCCGCGGAGGCCAGGCAGATGCGGACGGCCGTCGCTTCGGAGACGCCGAAGGACTCGTGCCCGGTGAACAGGATCAGGTTCACGATCAGCATCGACGAGCCGGCCGCATAGCCAAAGGCCCAGCCGCGCGAGGAGACCCGGTCGCGCTCCTCGGGCGGTGCGATCTGCGGCAGGTAGGAGTTGTAGACGACCATCGAGACGGCCACGGACGAGTTGGCGACGATCAGCAGCAGGCCGCCCAGCAGATAGCGGTCCCCGGACAGGAAGAACAGGCCCGTGGTGGCCGTCGCCCCCACGTAGGCGCAGGCGGCCAGCAGTGGCTTTTTCCGCCCCGTGCGGTCGGCGGCCGCGCCCACCAGCGGCATCACGAGGATCGACACGATCACGGACGCGGAGACGCAGTACGCGAAGAACGAGCCGGCCCGCACGGGGATGCCCAGCGGATGCACGAAACCGTCCGCGTCCGCCGCGGACTTGGCGACGGCCGTCAGATAGGGGCCCAGGAACACGGTGAGCACGCTCGTCGAGTAGACGGAGCAGGCCCAGTCGTAGAAGTACCAGCCGCGCTGTTCGCGCCGCCGGTCGATGACGTCCGTCCGCACGGTGTCGGTGCTCACCTGTGCCCTCGCTTCCCCGCTGAAATGCCGTGCGAAGGCTCGGGGGAGGGCCGCCGGGCGCTCAGACCCAGACGCCGCGTTCTTCCATGACCTTGCGCAACGTGTCGATGTGATCGGTCATGATGCCATCGACGCCCAGGTCAAGCAGGCGGTGCATGCGGTCGGGCTCGTTGATGGTCCACACGTGCACCTGCAGCCCGCGCGCGTGGGCGGCGCGGACGAAGCGGTGGTCGACGACCTGGATGCCGGACTGCGACTCGGGCACCTGGGCGGCGACCGCGGAGGCCCGCAGTGCGGCCGGGACGCCCCAGGAGCGCAGCCGCAGGTTGAGCACGCCCCGGGTGCCGTACGAGGTCGCCAGCCGCGGCCCGGCCAGCCGCTGGGCGCGCACGACGCGCGCCTCGGAGAACGAGCCGACGCAGATCCGGTCCCACGCGCGCGTGCGCTCGATCAGGTCCAGGAAGGGGTGCAGCGAGGACTCCGCCTTCAGGTCGACGTTCCAGCGCACCTCGGGAAAGGTCTCAAGCAGTTCCTCGAAGAGCGGTACCGGCTCCTTGCCCGCCACGCGCGCGTGGCTCACGTCCTTCCACGGCAGGTCGGCTATGCGCCCGGTGCCGTCGGTCGTCCGGTCCAGAGTCGAGTCGTGGAAGGCGACCAGCTTGCCGTCCGCCGTGGTGTGGACGTCGGTCTCGATGTAGCGGTAGCCCGCCTCCACCGCCCGCCGGAACTGCAGCACGGTGTTCTCCAGGCCGTCCGCGGCCCCGCCCCGGTGGGCGAAGGCGATCGGGCCGGGATGGTCGAGATAGGGATGGCGTATCCGCGTGGTCACCGTCGAAGTATCGCCCTGCGGGGTTGCCCTTCGGCAACGACCGTGCTGCCGCCGGATGCCGGCGGGACGTCGAACACCCGCAGAAAGAGCTGGGCGAGCGGGCCGATCGACACCGCGTAGAGGACCGTGCCGATGCCGACGGTGCCGCCGAGGGCGAAACCCGTGGCGACGACCGCCACCTCGATCGCCGTCCGCATCAGACGGATCGAACGGCCGGTACGCCGGTGCAGGCCCGTCATCAGCCCGTCCCGCGGGCCCGGCCCGAAGCGGGCGGAGATGTAGAGACCGGTGGCCATGCCGTTGAGCAGGATGCCGGCCAACAGGAGAGGGATCCGTACGGCCAGGGAGTGCACGTCGGGAACGAGCGCGAGCGTGCCGTCCATGGCGATGCCGACCACGAAGACATTGGAGACCGTGCCCGGGCCCGGGCGCTGGCGCAGCGGGATCCACAGCAGCAGCACCGCCGCGCCCACGACGATCGACACGACACCGATGGTCAGTCCGGTGAGCTCGGCCAGGCCCTGATGCAGCACGTTCCAGGGCTCGAGGCCCAGGCCCGCCTCGACGAGGAGCGCGGAACTCGCGCCGTACAGCGCGAGACCGACGTAGAGCTGGATCAGCCGTCGCCCGAGACGGTTCCTCGTGGACAAGAGGTGCCCCCCTGTGGTCGTAGTGGCCTGGTTCGTGACACCCTGTGGCTTGGGTGGAAGCATCATCCATGGCCAATTCGGGGAAGGTGGACTGATTTCCATGGCAACGTGGACTTCGGCGATAGGAGCGGCGCAGCTCGCCCGGCTGCTCAACTCCCAGCAGGACCGCCCGGCCGGGCCCGGCACGCGCCGCCCGCCCGCCTACCGCGCGCTGGCCGACGGCATCCGGCTGCTGGTGCTGGAGGGCCGTGTTCCGGTGGCCGCCCGGCTGCCCGCCGAGCGCGAGCTGGCCCTGGCCCTGTCCGTCAGCCGTACGACGGTCGCGGCGGCCTACGAGGCGCTGCGCGCCGAGGGATTCCTGGAGTCCCGGCGCGGCGCCGGCAGCTGGACCGCCGTTCCGGCCGGCAACCCGCTCCCCGCGCGCGGCCTGGAGCCCCTGCCGCCCGAGGCCCTGGGCTCGATGATCGACCTGGGCACCGCGGCGCTCCCCGCGCCCGAGCCCTGGCTGACCCGCGCCGTCCAGGGCGCCCTGGAGGAGCTGCCGCCGTACGCGCACACGCACGGCGACTACCCGGCCGGTCTGCCCGCGCTGCGTTCGATGATCGCCGACCGGTACACCGCGCGCGGGATCCCGACGATGCCCGAGCAGATCATGGTGACGACGGGGGCCATGGGGGCGATCGACGCGATCTGTCACCTCTTCGCCGGCCGGGGCGAGCGCGTCGCCGTCGAGTCGCCGTCGTACGCCAACATCCTCCAGCTGATGCGGGAGGCGGGGGCGCGGCTGGTGCCCGTGGCGATGGCCGAGGGCCTGGCCGGCTGGGACCTGGACCGCTGGCGGCAGGTGCTGCGCGACGCGGCACCCCGGATCGCGTACATCGTCGCCGACTTCCACAATCCGACGGGCGCACTCGCCGGCGACGACCAGCGACGACAGCTCGTGGAGGCGGCCAGGTCGGCGGGGACGGTGCTGATCGCGGACGAGACGATGAGCGAGCTGTGGCTGGACGAAGGTGTCGAGATGCCGCGGCCCGTGTGCGGCTTCGACCCCGCCGGGTCCACGGTGATCACCGTCGGATCGGCCAGCAAGGCCTTCTGGGCGGGGATGCGCATCGGCTGGGTGCGGGCGGCACCGGATGTGATCCGCAGCCTGGTCGCCGCGCGCGCGTACGCCGATCTGGGCACCCCCGTGCTGGAGCAGCTCGCCGTGAACTGGCTGTTCAGCACGGGGGGCTGGGAAGAGGCCGTGGAATTGCGGCGCGGGCAGGCCAGGGAGAACAGGGACGCGCTGGTCACGGCGGTGCGGAGGGAGCTGCCCGACTGGGAGTTCGAAGTCCCGCAGGGCGGACTGACGCTGTGGGTGCGGACCGGGGGGCTGTCGGGCTCCCGGCTCGCCGAGGTGGGGGAGCGGGTCGGGGTGCGGGTGCCGTCCGGTCCGCGCTTCGGGGTCGACGGCGCCTTCGAGGGGTATGTGCGGCTGCCGTTCACCGTGGGCGGCGCGGTCGCCGACGAGGCGGCGATGCGGCTGGCCGCGGCGGCTCGGTTGGTGGCGGGCGGGGCGTCGGGGGGCGGGGAGTCGCCGCGGACGTTCGTGGCGTAGCCGCGGGCCGAGGCGCCGTTCTCCAGGACTCCGGCATCCGGCGGTGGGGTCTCAGGGCGCCTCCGCCGCCATGGCCTCCGCAGGCACCGGTTCCGCCCCGACCGGCTCGTCGTCGATGGGAACCGCCTCGACCGGCACGGCCTCGACGGGCACGGCCTCGACGGGCACGGCCTCGACGGGCACGGCCGCGAGGGGCTTGGCGTCGGCGGACTCCTGGTCGGCCGGCGTGGTCCGCGGCGGCAGCAGCGCCAGCACCGCTCTGCGGTGCCCGTCGCTCGCCGTGTCGTCGTACGGGTCCGGAGTCGACGGCACCTGAAGCCGGTGCACCGGGCCCGTGCCGAGACGGGCGTAGCCGCGGCCGGGCGGGACCTCGGCGGCCGGAGTCGTGGACGGAAGGGCACCCAGGACCCCTGACAGCTGCTCGGCCGTCGCAGGGCCGAGAACGACACGCGCGCGCGTGTGCTGCCGTACGTCGTCGCTGAGCGCTTCGGCGTGGTCGAACTGCTCGCCCACCACGACCGTCACATTCACCGCGCGGCCGTGCCGGAGCGGGACCTGGAGCAGCGACTGCGGGTCCTCGCGGCCGTCCGCGGCGGCGAGATGCGCGAAGGCGCTCGGGCGATCCAGGAGGAGCCACAGGGGACGCCTGGTGTCCTCCGGTGGCGGCTGCCCGGCCTGACGGGCGCGGTTCGCCGCGATCAGCCGGCGCTCCGTCTCGAGGGCGGCCCACTCGAGGCTCGTCAGCGCGCCGGTCAGCCCGCACTCGACGGCCAGAACACCCTCCCGGCCGGTCAGGCAGGCGTACTCGCCGGTGCCGCCCTCGACGATCACGACATCGCCGTGCTGGAGCGCCTGCACGGCGATGGAGCGCAGCAGGGTCGAGGTGCCGCTGCCTGGCTGGCCCATGATCAGCAGGTGCGGTGCGGTGGAGCGGATGCCGGTGCGCCAGACGACCGGCGGAACGTCACGTGTGTCCGCTCCGTAGGTGAGGGGCAGCGTGCGCTGGACCTGGGTGGGGTCCGTGAAGCCGAGGACCGTCTCGCCGGGCGCCGTGACGTATCGCTGGGCGGTGATGTCGGTGGGCAGCGGGGGCAGCACGGTGACCGTCAGCTCGTTGCCCTCTTCCTCCCATGCGAAGTGGTATTCGCGGCCGCGTCCCGACTTGGCGTGCAGCAGCTGTTCGATCCGGGCGCGGGAGTCGGCCTCGCCGTCGGTGAAGTACGCCGGGTAGCGGATCACGAGACGGGTGACCCGGCCCGACTCGTCGAACTCGTAGGCGGGGAAGGCCTTCTCCCACTCGCCGCCGTGGGCGTACAGGGGGGAGGGGTCCTCGGCGATCGAGAAGTACGGGATCAGGGCCTCGTACAGCGACTTGAGGCGCTGCACCTGGGACTCGTCCGGCCCTTCGGGCGCCGCCGGTGCGCGGTCCCGGCCGTGCAGTGCTGCCGCCGTCATCAGGCCGATGACGGCGAGCAGTGGCCCGTACGGCACGAGTGCCACGACCAGGATCACCGAGGCCACCAGGAACAGCAGCGGCCCACGCCGGTCCTTGGGGGTGTCGGCCCACTTGTGCCGCCCGGCCGCCGCCAGTCGGCGCAGACCGCGGGTGACCGTGATCAGCGGGTGGAGGACGTCGGTGGCGCTGTCGGCCGCCGACCGGGCCAGCTCCCGGCTCCGGGCGATCTGCATCCGGGCGATCTGCGCGTTGTCCTTGCTCAGGATGCGGGGGAGGGGACGCCGGGCCACTGCATTCTCCTGGTGGTGCGTACGGGCGGGAGGTGCGGCGTCAGAACTTGATGCCGCCGAGGAGACTCGCGAGGCTCTCGCCGCCGGCCTTGATGCTCGGGGCGATCGCAGTGCTCGCGAGGTAGAAGCCGAACAGGGCCGAGACCAGCATGTGCGAGGCCTTCAGGCCGTCCTTGCGGAAGAAGAGGAAGACGATGATGCCGAGGAGGACCACGCCGGAGATGGACAGGATCATTTTTTTCTCCTGGTTCACGGGGACAGTCACCATGAGTACTTCCAGGATCACAGCATGTATCCATAGTATTAAAGGTGCAAATGGATGAATCTCGGTGGATTTCCCTCAACTGGTCGAGCCGGCCCGGAGCGATCGGGCCGAACCTCCGTGGCCTGCCTGGTCTGTGGTGATCTTTACCTCCGGTGGACCGGGTCATGTACCGCGGAAGCCAGTACCCTGTCGATTCACCTGAACGGTTGTATTGAGAGGCGGTCCGGCCGATGACAGAAGCCCCCGACCCCGAGGTCGTGGAGCTGGCGACCAAGATCTTCGATCTGGCCCGGCAGGGGCAGACCGAGGCGCTCGTGGCGTACGTCGACGCGGGCGTTCCCGCCAACCTCACCAACGACCGCGGTGACTCGCTCGTGATGCTCGCCGCCTACCACGGACACGCGGACGCGGTACGCGCCCTGCTCGCCCGGGGCGCGGAGGGCGACCGGATCAACGACCGGGGCCAGACCCCGCTCGCCGGGGCGGTCTTCAAGGGCGAGACGGATGTCATCAAGGCCCTCTTGGAGGGCGGTGCCGATCCGGCCGCGGGCACCCCGTCGGCCGTCGACACGGCGCGGATGTTCGGCAAGACGGAACTGCTCGAGTTGTTCGGCGCACACTGATCCGAATGTTCTGACCAGCGAAAACACAGAAAACGGGGGAGGCGGTACAGGGCCGCCGAAATTTCGGTCGCGGCAGGTCGAAGTGCCGAGTCATCATGACGTCGTGATTCACGGACGCGATGGCTGGGCAGGTGTTGCCGCACCGCGCGGGCCGTGATGCGGTCCGCGAGGGCCACTTGACGAGAGGCAGAGGAAGATGGTCTACAGCAAGCACGAGACGGCGGGCGCCCCGACGTTGTGTCACGCGGCCAGGTAATGCGTGTTCCCCGGTTGCGTCGACGCTTGATGTGAGGCTGTTTCCCATGTTCGATCCGGTCATAGCGCCCAGCGGTACGCTGCTCGGCCTGCTCCAGCGGGGCCGCGGCGACGGCACACTGCACGCGCTCACCGCCCCGCGCGCCGAGGCGCTCGCGGCGCTGAACCACTGTGTGCTGCGCGACCCCCGCCACGACTGGCAGGTGGAGAACCGCTCTCTCTACTACGCCCGTCTCTACCTCGACCTGAACGGCGAGCTGGACGAGATCGAGGCGCACCTCTTCGACGTCGAGGACGTCTTCGACACCGAGGAGTCCCGCACAGGACTGGCCCTGGCCGTCCTCGGCCACCTCGCCTCCTACGGCAGGCGGGACGCGCTCGCACTGCTGCGCAGGTACGCCGCCTCCGGCTCCAACTGGGCCTGGGCCCTGGACGAACTGGCGTTGCGCGACGACGACGCCGGCCTGCGGGCCCTCGCGGCTCCCGTGCTGGCCCGCTTCGCCACCGACACCGAGGGCGAGGCCGCACTGGCCGCCGTCGTGCGTGACGCCTTCGAGCCCCGGCCGTGGCGGCTGTGGGCGGAGGATCCGCGCGAATCGATCGCCACACGTGTGCGTGCCGCTCAGGAGACCGGCTGCTTCGACCGCTGGCAGCGGCAGATGCGACCATCCGGGCCCCGTCCGGGGTGGAGCGTGCAGGCCGTGTTCGAATGGGCCCAACAGGGCATCGAACGGGGTGCCGCGCTGCACGTCCCGGCCGCTCGCTGTCTCACCGCCGTCGCCGGTCCCGAGGACCGGCCCGAGATCGTCCAGGCGGCCAAGGACGGCACCGACGGAGCCCGCTGCACCGCGCTGCGCTATCTCGCGGACAGCAATGATCCCGACGCCCTCGATCTGATCGAGGGGGCCGTGCTCACCGGCTCACCGGCCGTTGTGGAAGCCGCCGTCGAGACTTTCGAACGGATGTGCAGTGTCGCCGCCGTCGACCGCGCCCGCGGCTGGGCCCACCGGCCCGACCCCCTGGGCGCCGCCGCCGGCCGTATGCTCGCCTGCCGCGGGGGAACCGAGGACAAGGACCTCGTCCTCGGAGCGTTGCGCGAAGCCGTACGGGGCGAGGGGCCGGACGCCCCCACCCTGTGGACCCTCGTCGACGGCACCGGCCGGCTCGGCATCGCCTGCGCCGCCCCCGTACTGCGCCATATCTATCGCGAAACCGCCTCCTCCCATCTCCGGGGCCGAGCCGCCCGCGCCCTGGCCGCCACCGATCCCTCCTTCCCGGCGGGCTTCGCCGTCGAGTGCCTCTGGGACTGCGAGGAGACCACCCGCGAGATCGCCGCCCGGCACGCCGAGACCGGCGACGCACGGGTCGTCGAACAGCTGCGCCGGCTCGCCGCCGACCCGGCCGAGGAAGCCGAAGTGCAGACCGCCGTACGCAGTCGGATCGCACCCGAAGGACCCGCTGTCTGAGCACGCACGCGCTCCCCGGGCCGCGGCACGGGCACTGGATGAACAACGGGTGACCCGCGGGTCAGGCGGTCATGGACACGGCCTGACCTGCTCGGGTGTGCACAGGAACGCTCACGGGACGTTCATTCTTCGCAAAGATCCACGTTGACGCGACCACGTCCAGCCCGGCGACAACACCCGTATGCGTGTCGTCATAGTGACCGAATCCTTTCCCCCCGACGTGAACGGCGTGGCCCACTGCGCGCTCCAGACCGCCCGGCACCTCGTAGATCGCGGTCACCTTCCGCTCGTCGTCGCCCCGGCCGCAACCGCTCTTGCCGCCCGGGCCGGGACCGGGCCCGACGCCCAGGCGCCGTGCCCCGTCGTCCGTGTCCCCTCCCTCCCGCTCCCGGGCTATCCCCAGGTCCGTGTCGCCCTGCCCAGCCGCCGCCTGGCCGCGGCGGTCATGGCACACCGGGCCGACATCGTCCACCTGGCCAGCCCCTTCGTCCTCGGCGTCCGCGGCATGGCGGTCGCCGCCCGGCTCGGCGTCCCGGCCGTGGCCGTCTACCAGACGGATCTGGCCGGATACGCTCGTACCTACATGGGTGCCGGCGAGGCCGCGGCCTGGCGGCGCATCCGCTCCGTGCACTCCGCCGCCGACCTCACCCTCGCCCCCTCCAGCGCCTCGATGCACGACCTGAAGACCCACGACGTGCCCAGGGTCAAGCTCTGGCAGCGCGGCGTGGACACCGTCCGTTTCCGCCCCCACCTGCGCGACGAGGCCCTGCGCCGCGAACTCGCCCCGAACGGCGAGCTGATCGTCGGCTACGTCGGCCGGCTCGCCCCCGAGAAGCACATCGAGCTCCTGGCCGGCGTCTGCGGCCTCGACGGGGTGAAGGTCGTGGTCGTCGGTGACGGCCCCAGCCGGCCGAGCCTCGACGAGGCGCTGCCGGGCGCGGTCTTCCTCGGCCGCCGCACCGGCGACGAACTCGCCCGGATCTACGCCTCACTGGACGTCTTCGCGCACACCGGCCCCTTCGAGACCTTCTGCCAGACCGTGCAGGAGGCCATGGCGAGCGGCGTCCCCGTCGTCGCTCCCGCCGTCGGCGGTCCCCTCGACCTGGTCGCCCACGGGCGCACCGGGCTGCTGGTGCCGCCCCACGACGCGGACGCCACAAGGGACGCCGTGCAGTCCCTGGCCGGGGACCCGGAGCGGCGGATCTCCTTCGGCGCCACCGCCCGCGCCACCGTCGAGGGACGCACCTGGGCCGCCGTGGGCGACCAGCTCATCGGGCACTACGCGGACGTGCTCGCCGCGCGGCAGAAGACGGCGGTGGCGGCATGACCTCGTTGCGGATCGTGCGACTCGCCAACTTCGTCGCCCCCTCCTCCGGAGGTCTGCGCACCGCCCTGCGGGAACTCGGCAAGGGCTTCAAGGCCGCAGGACACGAGCCCGTGCTCATCGTCCCCGGCGAACGCGCCAACGACCGCGACACCGAACAGGGACGCGTCATCACCCTGCCCGGGCCGCTGCTGCCCGGCACGGGCGGATACCGCGTGCTCACCGACAAGCGGCGGGTGGCGCGCATCCTGGAGGACCTGGCCCCCGACCGTCTGGAGGTCTCCGACCGTACGACCCTGCGCTGGACCGGCAAGTGGGCGCGGCGGGCCCGCATCCCCGCCGTGATGGTCTCCCACGAGACCGCCGACGGCGTCCTGCGCACCTGGGGGCTGCCCGAGGGGGCGGCCCGCCGCGCCGCCGACGCCCTCAACGTGCGTACGGCGCACACGTACGCGCGCGTGGTGTGCACGACCGAGTTCGCCGAGCGGGAGTTCGTGCGGATCGGCGCCCGCAATGTCGTACGGGCCCCGCTGGGCGTCGACCTGGTCGAGCGGCATCCCGCGCTGCGCGACCCGGGGCTTCGGGCACGCTACGCGCGCGTGGACGAGTCCCTGCTCGTGACGTGCACCCGACTGTCCGTGGAGAAGCGGCCCGGCACGGCGCTGGACGCCCTCGAGGCACTGCTGCGGCGGGGCGGGCGGGCGGTGCTGGTGGTGGCCGGGGACGGGCCGCTGCGGCCGCGGCTCGAACAGCGGGCGCGGGAGCGCAGGCTGCCCGTCACCTTCCTCGGGCACGTCTCCGACCGCGGCGCGCTCGGCGCCCTCCAGGCCTCCGCCGACGTGTGCCTGGCACCCGGGCCCGCCGAGACCTTCGGACTCGCCGCGCTGGAGGCGATGGCCTGCGGCACGCCCGTGGTGGTCAGCACGTCGTCCGCGCTGCCCGAGGTGATCGGATCCGCCGGAGCCGTCGCCGCGGACCACGGGGAGGCCTTCGCGGACGCCGTCGACATGCTGCTCGGACTCCCCGAGCGGGAGCGGCGCGAGAGCGCACGCGCGCGTGCGGAGTGCTTCGGGTGGAACACGGCCGTGGACGCGTTTCTCGCCGCGCACGACGCGCCGGTACCGGTACGCCGTTTCCTGCCCGGAGGCGTGGCATGAGACCGGTGCGTTTCGTCGCCCTCGGGGACTCGCTGACGGAGGGCGTGGGCGATCCCGTTGTCGACGGGTGGCGCGGCTGGGCCGCGCTCCTCGCCGACGGGCTGGCCGAGGAGCCCGTGGAGTTCACCAACCTCGCCGTCAGCGGTGCCCAGACCCGGGAGGTGCTGGAGCAGCAGACACCGGCCGGACTCGCTCTGCGGCCGGATGTGGTGTCCGTGGTCATCGGCGTCAACGACACCCTGCGCTGCACCTTCGACATCCACGCCGTGGCCGAACGGCTCGACAGGGTGTACGCCGCCTTCACCGAGCAGGGGGCGACCCTGCTCACGGCCTGTCTGCCCGACCCCGGCTCGATGCTCGGCCTGCCCGGCTCGCTGGCCCGTCCGCTGGCCCGGCGTCAGCGGGCGGTCAACCGGGTGGTACACGCCCTTTCCGACCGCTACGGGGCCGTCCATCTGCATGCGGCCGAGGAAGCCTGGATCACCGACCGTGCGATGTGGAGCGCGGACCGGCTCCACCCGGGCGAACAGGGGCACCGGCAGTTGGCCGTCCGCTTCCACTCGCTGCTGGCGGAAGCGGACCGTGCCACGGGTGTCGCGCCTTCGCCCGAGCCGGAGTTCCCGGTACCCACGAGGTCGGCGAGCCTGTTGTGGCTGGCCACGGCGGGTACGGCGTGGGTGGCACGGCGGTGCACCGATTTGCTGCCGCAGCTGCTGGGCCTGGCTGCGGACGAGATGCGGCACCGGGTGCGGGGGACGAGTGCGCGGCTGGATCTGCGGGCCGCTGCGGCGGTGTCGGCGGCGTTGGCCGCCGTTTCTGTCGCGGAGCAGCCCGACGCGGCGTAGCGCCGCGTGGGGAGGCCGGTGCGTCGCCGCGGGTCCGTTGTGCTGGTCGCGCCCATGCGGCGGAGCGGCACATCGATACAGCGCCGCGCCCCTAACAACTTTGGCGTGTGCGCATCGCCACGAAGCGAACCGGTGTTCCCGGCGCCGCCTGCGCTACGGCCGGGAGGTCCTGTGGGTGGACGACCGCGATCACCGGGTAGCCCCCGGTGGTCGGATGGTCGGCCAGGAAGACGACCGGTCTGCCGTCCGGCGGGACCTGGATCGCACCCAGCACCATTCCCTCGCTGGGGAGTTCGCCGGGCAGGGCTCGTTCCAGCGCGGGGCCTTCCGTGCGCAGGCCGATGCGGTTGCTCGCGGCGGACACGCGGTACGTGCGGGACGTGAACGTGCGCAGGGCCTCCGGCGTGAACCAGTCGTCTCGCGGTCCCGGTGTCACCCGTAGAACGAGTTCGGCCGGAGGAGCGGGCTGCGGGGCGACGTCCACGCGTGCGTGGAGGTGTGTCGGCGTCCCCAAGGGGAGCACCATGCCGTTCGTGAGCGGTGCGGGGCCGAGCCCGGACAGCAGGTCCGTCGAGCGACTGCCGAGAACCGGCTCGACGGTGATGCCACCGGAGACGGCCACGTAACTGCGTACTCCGGAGACGACCGTGCCGACCTCCAGGAGCGCACCGGCGGGCACGAGCACCGGTGCTCCCCAGGCGACCGGCCGGCCGTCCACCCTGACCGGGCCGGGGGCGCCGCCGACCGCGACCGTGACTCTCGAACGCGGCCGCAGGGCACACCCGTTGACCGTGGTCTCCAGAACGGCAGCCCCGGGCGGGTTGCCGACCAGCCGGTTGACGAGCGCCGCAGCGGGGCCGTCGAGCGCACCGGAGCGGGGCACGCCGAGGTGGGCGTGGCCGGAGCGTCCCTCGTCCTGCACGGTGGTGAGCGCTCCGGCGCGGACGACGACGAGTGCGCGGTCGGTCACGGGCACCCCACCGGGACGAAGCGCACGCGCGTGCCGGGCGACAGCAGCGCGGCCGGCACGCGCGCGTGGTCCCACAGCACGGCGTCCGTGCGCCCGATCAGCTGCCAGCCGCCCGGCGACGAGCGGGGGTACACGCCCGTGTACGGACCCGCCAGCGCCACCGAACCGGCCGGGACGGCCGTGCGCGGGGTGGCCCGGCGTGGGACGTCGTACAGCGGCGGCAGACCGGTGAGGTAGCCGAAGCCGGGGGCGAACCCGCAGAAGGCGACGCTGAACTCGGTGGCCGCGTGGATACGGGCTACTTCCCGCTCGCCGACGCCCCAGTGGGCGGCGACGTCGGCCAGGTCGGGACCGTCGTAGCGCACCGGGATGTCCACGACCGACTGTTCGCGAGGGGGAGCGGGGGGCACCTCGGAGGCGGTCAGTTCGGAAGCCAGACGGACCGGGTCGGCCAGACCGTCGAGCAGGACGGTGCGGGCCGCGGGGACGATCTCGCGCACCGTGAGCAGGCCCTCCGCGCGGCGCCGCAGCAGTTCCGCGTGCAGGGCCTGCGCCTGGTCCCCGGAGGACACCTCGACGAGCAGGGCGCTGTCCCCGACGGGCAGCGCCCTCATGCGAAGGCCTCCACCCGGATCCCCGACTCCTGCAGGCGTTCCCGGACGCGCCGGGCCAGTTCGACGGCGCCCGGCGTGTCCCCGTGCAGGCACAGGGAACGCGCGCGTACGTCGACGCGCGCACCGGAGTGCGAGGTGACCGTGCCGAAGCGGGCCAGGCCCACCGAGCGCTCCACCACGGCCTCCGGGTCGGTGACCACGGCGCCTTCGTGACCGCGCGGCACGAGCGTTCCCTCAGGGGTGTACGCACGGTCCGCGAACGCCTCCGTGACGGCCGGCAGACCCGCCTTGGCGGCGAGCTCCAGCAGGCGCGAGCCGGGCAGGCCGAGCACGGGCAGCGAGGCGTCGGCGACGCGTACGCCGTCCACGACCGCCGCGGCCTGCTCCTCGTCGTGCACGACGCGGTTGTAGAGCGCGCCGTGCGGCTTGACGTACGACACGCGCGTGCCCGCCGCGCGCGCGAAGACCTCCAGCGCGCCGATCTGGTAGGCCACCTCGGCCGCGAGCTCCGCGGGCGGCACGTCCATCGCGCGCCGCCCGAACCCCGCCAGATCCCGGTAGGAGACCTGGGCGCCGATCCGGACGCCGCGCTCGGCCGCCAGCTCGCACACCCGCCGCATGGTGGCCGCGTCCCCGGCGTGGAATCCGCAGGCCACGTTGGCGCTGGTGACGACGGACAGCAGCTGCTCGTCGTCGGTCAGCTGCCAGCGGCCGAAGCCCTCGCCGAGGTCGGCGTTCAGATCGATCGAGGTCATGGGTCCTTCGCGTTTCTCTCAGGCCACGCGGTACTGCTCGTCGCGGGCGTCGGTCAGGAACATCTGGCCTGGTGCATGGGTGATGGCGAAGGGCGGGCGCGAGGCCATCACGGCCGCCTGCGGGGTCACTCCGCAGGCCCAGAACACCGGGATGTCGTCCGGTTCGAGGTCCACCGGGTCGCCGAAGTCGGGGCGGCCGAGATCCTCGATGCCCAGCCCCGAAGGAGTGCCGCAGTGCACGGGGCTGCCGTGCACCGCCGGGAGCAGACTGCTCTCCCTGATCGCCGCCGCCAGGTGCTGCGGCGGCACCGGCCGCATGGACACCACCAGCGGTCCCTGCAGCCGCCCCGCCGGACGGCACTGACGGCTCGTCACGTACATCGGGACGTTGCGGCCCTGCTCGACGTGGCGGATCGGCACCCCCGCCTCGGCCAGCGCCCACTCGAAGGTGAAGCTGCAGCCGATCAGGAACGACACCAGGTCCTCACGCCAGTGCGCACGGACGTCCGTCGGCTCGTCCACCAAAACGCCGTCCTGCCACACCCGGTAGCGCGGCAGATCGGTGCGCAGGTCCGCGCCCTCCGCAAGGATCGTCGTGACGGAGCCGGCGTCCGTGACGTCGAGCACCGGACAGGGCTTGGGGTTGCGCTGGCAGAACAGCAGCATGTCGTACGCCCAGTCGGCGGGCACGGAGATCAGGTTGACCTGGGTGTGTCCGGCCGCGACCCCTGCGGTGGGTCCGCTGAGTCCTTCCCGGAAACGGGCCCGGGCGGTTCTCGGGCTCCACGCGTGCGCGTGCTCGTCGACCACGGTCAGCGGGCGGTCTTCCGTGCGGTTCACGCGAGCTCCTTCCCACGGGTCTCCGGCAGCCCCAGCAGGGCCAGCGCCGCGAGGCCGTAGCCGATCGCACCGAACACCAGCGCGCCGCCCACACCCCAGCTGTCGGCCAGGAAGCCGACGGTCGTGGGGAAGACGGCGCCCACGGCGCGCCCGGTGTTGTACGTGAAGCCCTGGCCCGTGCCCCGTACCGCCGTCGGGTACAGCTCGCTCAGGTAGGACCCGAAGCCGCTGAAGATCGCCGACATGCAGAACCCGAGCGGGAAACCGAGCACCAGGAGCAGGGTGTTGGCGCCGTTCGGGATGTTCGCGTAAGCCAGGATGCAGACGGCCGACAGCACGGCGAACAGCCAGATGTTGCGCTTTCGGCCCAGCCGGTCGGTGAGGTAGCCGCCGGTCAGATAGCCCAGGAAGGCGCCGGAGATCAGGAACGTCAGGTAGCCGCCGGTGCCGACGACCGACAGGCCGCGGTCGGTCTTCAGATACGTCGGCACCCAGGTGGCGAGCGTGTAGTAGCCGCCCTGGACGCCGGTGGACAGGAGTCCGGCGAAGACCGTCGTGCGCAGCAGGCCGGGCTTGAAGATCGCGGTGAACGAACCCTTGTGCGCGCTCTGTTCGCGTACGGCCGCGGCCTCCGGGGCGTCGTGCACCCGGCGGCGCATCCAGATCACCAGCAGGGCGGGGAGCGCGCCGGTCCAGAACATGATGCGCCAGGCCAGATCGGCGCCGGCGAAGGAGAAGACCAGGGTGTACACGATCGCGGCCAGAGCCCAGCCCACGGCCCACGAACTCTGGACGGCGCCGAGGGTACGGCCCCGGTGCCTGGCGCTGGCGTACTCGGCGACGAGGATCGCGCCGACCGCCCACTCGCCGCCGAAACCGAGGCCCTGGAGAGCGCGGAAGACCAGCAGCGTCTCGTAGTTGGGCGCGAAGCCGCAGGCCACGGTGAAGACCGCATAGGTGATCACGGTGATCATCAGCGCCCTGACCCGGCCGACCCGGTCCGCCACCACCCCCGCGACGGCGCCGCCGACCGCGGAGACCACAAGGGTGACCGTCGTGAACAGGCCCGTCTGGCCGCTGTCCAGGCCGAAGTACGCGGCCAGCGCGACCATGCTCAGAGGCAGCGTGAAGTAGTCGTACGAGTCGAGGGCATAGCCGCCGAACGCGCCTGCGAAGGCGCGGCGGCCGCGCGGACCGAGGGCGCGCAGCCAGCCCAACGCGCCGTCGTCGAGGGCGTTCTGCTCGGTTCCGGGCTGTTCGGTCAGGGCCTGGGGTGGAGGGGTCGTACTCATGGGCACCTCGCAGTGGGAGGACGGAGGGTGCTTCAGAAATGAGCCGTGCCGTGCGTGAGGAGCAGTCGGCGCCCGTGGTGAAAGACGGCGCCGTGCGTAGCAAGGTAGAGGATCGTTGAACGATCCTTCAATACCCACGTTGTTTCGTTCTTGTATCTGCGGTTGAATTCCGGGCATGGCAGAGCAGCTGACAGGACTGGCCGACGACCGGGCTCTCCTGGGGCGCACCAGCACCGCCGAGCGCGTCTCGGACATCCTCAGGGGCCGCATCGCCGAGGGGTTCTTCCCGCCCGGCACCAGGCTGTCCGAGGACAGCATCGGGGGCGCGCTCGGAGTCTCCCGCAACACACTCAGGGAGGCGTTCCGGCTGCTCACCCATGAACGTCTGCTCGTCCACGAGCTGAACCGGGGCGTCTTCGTCCGGGTGCTGACCGTCGAGGACGTCGAGGACATCTACCGCACCCGCCGCCTCGTCGAGTGCGCCGTCGTCCGCGGGCTCGGCGAGCCGCCGTACGGCCTCGACGCGCTCGCCGAGGTCGTCGAGCAGGGGCAGCGGGCGGCGCGCGACGGTGACTGGAAAGGCGTGGGTACCGCCAACATCCACTTCCACCGTGAGCTGGTGGCCCTCGCCGGCAGCGCCCGCACCGACGAGCTGATGCGCAGCGTCTTCGCGGAACTGCGCCTGGCCTTCCACGTCGTGGACGACCCCAAAGCCCTGCACGAGCCGTACCTGGCCCGCAACCGGCAGATTCTGCAGGCCCTTCAGGCGGGGGACCGGCCGGAGGCCGAGAAGCTGCTGGAGGTCTACCTCGAGGACTCGCTCGAACGGGTCGTGGAGGTCTACCGGCGGCGCGTCGGCGAGGACGGATAGCGGAACCGGTGGTGCCGGTCCCACCGATGTGGCAACCGTGACGCCTGGTCGCATCTGAGCCGTTTGGGTCGATGTCAGACCGAGGACCTAGTCTGTGCACCGTGACTTCGCCTGCATCGACGGACAGCGTTCCGCCCCAGCTCAGCGCGGGGCCGCGCCCCGCACCGGGCCCGGCCGCCGACGAGGGGCTGGCGCGGCGCCTGCGCGCGCTCGCCTGCACCGCGCCGCTGCACGACCTCGACGCACGCAAGGCCAACCTGGCGGGCGAGTACTCGGTGTACGGCATGGCGGAGGTGGCGCTGGCCGCCATCGACCTGGTCACCCTGAACATGGACTTCGACACGGGCGCCGACCACGACCAGATAGTCGCCCGGCTCATCCCGCGCATCGCCGCCCAGGCCCCGCAGCGGCCCGTCGCCGAGCACGAGCGCGTGGCCCGCTGGGTCCTGGAGAACCTGATCAACGTAGGCAGCGTCGACCGCGGCTTCCGTGCCGTCTACGGCACGTTCACGACCGACGGCAGCTATGTCCGCCGTGACTACGACTTCAAGCTGATCGAGGAGGTGCCGGGCCCCGGCGGCACGGTCTACCTCCGTACGACGGACGAGGCTGTGAACGTCCTGGTCGGCGCCCTGGACACGGACGTCACCAGCGCGCAGATCGCCGCCGAGGTCAAACTGGAGGTCCTGATCAACCGGGGCCGCCTCGCCGACGCCCAGCTCGCCGCCGAACAGGCCCGCTACCGGACGGTGCAGTACTCGGAAACGCTCCGCAGAGCCCTGGACGCGACCCGGCGCAACGTCCGGGCGGTGGACTGGCTCAACTCCGTGCCCGACATGATCGCCGAGGCACTGGACCACGTCGCCGACCGCTACCGGCACGAGAACGCGATCCTCACCAACATCCGCAAGGCCCGGGACGAGACCGAGGACCCCGAGCACAAGCGTCGCGCGGCCGAGCTCGTCGACATCGTCAAGGACTGCATCCGCAGGCACACCCAGTTGCAGTCACGCCTCCTGGAAGCCGGGCCGCTCTTCCGAGCCGAGCAGGACCGGCAGGCGTTCGCGACGCCCATGACGTCGTCCGGAATCGACCTGTACGGGCACCTCGTCGCCCCCGTGCTGCCCTTGCCGCTGGAACAGGCGGTCCGGGTCACGGACGCCTTCTTCGCCCGGGGCACCGGACTGCGTACGCCGGTGTCCGTGCGGGTCGGCGACCTCGTGGACATACTGCTGACGCCGCCGGTGGAGCGCGAGCACCTGGGCGCGGAGATGCCCGAGCCGGATCTGATCGCGACGCCGGACGACAGCCGGTTCAGCGAGGAGCAGCTGGCCGCGGCGACGGAGCTGCTCGACCTGCCTGCCGATGCGCCGCGCAGGTTGTCGGGGTTGTTGGCCGAGGCCCGGAGACAGGACCCGGACCTGCCGTATCTGGTGGCCCTGCTGGCGGTGCACGCGGCCAGTCCGGCGGTCGGCACGGCATACCGCCAGGGCGAGGAGAAGCTGCTGTTCGCCGTGGACGACGGGACGGAGCTGGACGATCCGGAGTTCGGCGGCGCCGATCTCATCGTCGGCACGGCCCTGCTGGACGCGGCGGGCATGGCGGCGGACCGGACGGAAGCAGCATGAGCGAGCAGGAACGCGACAAGGAGCCCGAGCAGTGACTGAGCACGTCGAGTGGAGTGAAACGGAGGCCCCGGCCCCGTCGGCGACCGCCGCCGTCACCCCCGCCGACGCCGCCGACGCGGCGCGGCTCGTCGCGTTCGGGCTGCAGCCCAAGCTGCAGCCCGCCCGGGACCAGGAGTACACCGAGCTGCTGCGCCGCTACCGCGAGGACCCGCCCTTCGCACGGCTCGCGGATGCCGTGGCCGCCGGGCTCGGGCTGGTGGTGCTGGAGGTGTCCCCGCGCGCGGGGATGGCCGTGACGGCCGCCGAGGACTCGGTGTTCGCCGTCCGCATGGGCGACTACGCGCGTCGTACGTCCGCCGACGGCGGCGACCGCTTCCTGCACGGACTGGCTCATCTCGCCGTCGCCGCCATGGCGTTCCCGCGCCCCGAGGACCTCGCCGACGACGGATACATCGGCCGCGTGACGGTCAACGGCGTCGACGCGTTCGTGCGGCAGGCCTGCCGCCGTCTGGAGGAGCGGGCCGAGGAACACGGCGACAACACCGACCCGGCCACCGACGCACCCGGCCTCGAGGCCGCGTGGCGGGTCTGGGCGAGACGCAGCGCGGCCGGCGCCACCAAGGACGCGCGCCGGCTCGCCGGTTCGACCACCGGCATCGTCGGCAAGGCGGCCGCGTTCCTCACCGACTCCGGATTCCTGCAGCGCACCGGCGACGACAACGGCGGCACGTACCGGACGACTTCCCGCTACCAGCTCCAGGTGCGCGACATGGCGGGCAGCGCCGCGATGGCCGAGCTGCTGGAGCTGGGCGTGGTCCCGGTGACCGACGGCACCCCGACGCTGCTGCCGCCCGAAGACACCGACGACCTGGAACTGGCGGCCGACGCCGGACTGCCGTTCCACGCGCCGTCGCACTCCTGAACTTCCCCGACCTACCGAAGACTTACGAGAGTCCGCCATGTACGAGCTGTCCCGGGTCCGCCTCTACTCCATCGGTCCAGCCGGTGCGCGCTATGCCGACACCGTGCTCGACCTGCGGGGCGTGGGCGAGCCCGTGCCCGACCCCGCGCCCGCCCAGGCGGAGTTCTTCGAGGAGGAGCCCGTCGGCCCGCCGCGTCGCCCCGCGCCCGCCGGCGTGCTCTTCCTGGAGAACGGCGGCGGCAAGTCGGTCCTGCTGAAGCTGATCTTCTCGGTGATGCTGCCGGGTCACCGCAACACCCTCGGCGGCGCCAGCTCGGGCGTGCTGCGCAAGTTCCTGCTCGCCGACGACTGCGGGCACGTCGCCCTGGAGTGGCAGCACACGCTGACCGGCGAATGCGTCGTCGTCGGCAAGGTCAGCGAGTGGCGCGGACGGCAAGTGTCCAACGACCCGCGGAAGTTCGCCGAGGCCTGGTACTCCTTCCGGCCCGGACCCGGGCTGTCCCTGGACAACCTGCCCGTCGCCGAGGCGACTTCGGTACGACCGGCCGTCGAGGGCCAGTCGGGCGCGCAGGGCCGCCGGCGCACCATGAAGGGCTTCCGGGACGCCCTCACCGAGGCGGGCAAGGCGTATCCACATCTGGAGGTGCACTGGGAGGAGATCCACGACCGGTGGATCGAACACCTCGGCGATCTCGGCCTCGACCCCGAACTCTTCCGCTACCAGCGGGAGATGAACGCCGATGAGGGCGAGGCGGCCGGCCTCTTCGCGGTCAAGAAGGACTCCGACTTCACCGACCTGCTGCTGCGCGCCGTGACGGACACCCGGGACACCGACGGGCTCGCCGACCTGGTCAGCGGCTTCGGCAACAAGCTGGGCCGCCGCGCCGAGCTGATCGCCGAGCGGGACTTCACCGCCGGGTCGGTGGATCTGCTCGGACGGATCGTCGAGGCCGCCGAGGCCCGGGCACGCGCGCGTGACATCCACGCCGGCGCCGAGCGCCGTACCCGCACGCTGGCCCGTCGGCTGTCGGCGCGGGGCGTGCAGGAGCGGGTCCGGGCCGCCGACCTCGCTCAGCGTGTCACCGCCGCCGCGTACGCCGTCACGCACTCCGAGGCGGCCCGTGAGCGCAGCGCACTCATCGCCGCCGAACTCGCCTACCGGCACGCCTCCTTGGCGCTTGCCGCCGCCGAGAAGTCCGCCGCAGGGCAGAAGCGCGAACTGGCCGACGCCCGCACCCTGCACTCCGCGTGGCAGGCCGCCGAGGCGGTGCTGCGCCACCGCGCCGCCGCCGACCGCGTCGCACGCGTGGCCACCGCCATCCAGGAGGCCGAACGGGACGCGGCACCCGCGCTCGCCGCCCGGGCCAAGGCCGCCGTGGATCTCGTACGAGCCCTGCACGCGGCAGCGGAGAGCGCCGAGAGCCTCGCCAACGAGGAGGAGGAGCGGTCCGCCGCGCTGCAGGAGGTCAGTGAGGCCGCCTACCGGGACTCGACCGCCGCCGCCACCGAGGCACAGCGGGCCCGCAGCGAGATCGGGCATCTGCGCCAGCGCCTCACCGAGGTCGAGCAGGAGACCGCCGAGGCGGTCCGCGCGGGATGGCTCGACGACAGCGCGCCCGACGCCGACCCGGCCCGCGCCGCCCTCGCGGCCAGCGACGCCGAGAAAACGGCGGTCGCCGCCTGGGACACCGCACGTGAGGCCTCGCACAAGGCCACGGAGCACGCGCGCGAGGCGGCCTCCGCCGAGTCCCGGGCCGAGCTGACGGCCGCCCGCGCGGCGGACGCGGCGACGGCGACGCAGCGCTCCTACGAGGCCGAACGCCGCGTCGCGCAGGCGCTGGCCGCCGAGGAGCGACTTGCGGAGCTGCTGAACCTGTCCGGCAAGGACACCCGGCCATCGCTGCCGGACGGCCGGCCGTCGGTCCCGCATCCCCGGCACGAATCGGACAGCGACGAGGCCGCCCTCACCCCCGAGGAGCTCGACCGCTTCGCCGACGAACTGCGCGAGCTGCTCGACGACTCCGTGTCCTCCGCCGAGCGCCAGCTCTTCGAGTTGCGCACCGCCGCGGCCGACGATGCGCGAATCCTCGGCGCACTCGGTGACGGCGGGCTGCTGCCGCCCGGGCCGGACGTGCTGGCCACCGTGGAGTTCCTGGGCGAGCACGGCATCCCGGCCCTGCCCGGCTGGCGCTATCTCGCCCAGGCCGTGGACCCCGCCGACCACGCGCGCGTGCTGGCCGCCAGGCCGGAGCTGGTCGACGGCGTGATCATCACCGATCCCGACACCCACGCCCGCGCCCGCGAGGCCCTCAGCGAGGCGGCGCTGCTGCCGCGGTCCGCCGTGGCCGTCGGTACGGCTGCCGCCCTGCTCGCCCCCACTCCGGCCACCGACGCGGGCGACAGCAACGTCTTCCTCGTGCCGCCGAACCCCGCCATGCACGACGAGCACGCCGCGGACGAGGAGCGGCAGGCGCTGCGCGCGCGGGCGACGGAGCGGGACGAGGAGATCAGGACGCTCGCCGCACGCCTAGGCAAGGACCGCGAGCTGGCGGCGCGGCTCGCCTCCTGGCGTACCGGCTGCCCGGCGGGCCGGCTCGTCGAGCTGGCCCGGGCCGCGCACGACGCTCGGGTGTTCGCCGAGGAGGCCGAGGTCGAGCTGACCGAGGCGCGTACGGCGCGTGCAGAGGCCGACGAGGTCGCCGCCGAGGCCGCGCGGCTGCGGGACGAGCGGCAGGAGGCGGCGCAGAAGGCCCGGCGTGCGGCCGACGCCCTCGCCGGGCTCGCCTTCCGGCTGCGCGAGCGGGCCGGCTGGCAGGTCAAACTGCGCGAACTGGCCGACGACGGCGTCGAGTCGGAGGCCCGCGCCCAGGCCTGTCTGGAGCGGGCCCGCGCCGCCGACGAGGACCGCCGCGGCGCCCAGCGCGCCGCCGACGACGCGCGCCGCACCGCACGGGCACTGCGCGCCGAACGAGCGGAGATCGCGGGCGCCCCGGACGACGTACCCGAGGAGGACGAAGCGGCCCCGAAGTCCTCGCTGCCCGCACTCCGCGAGGCCTACCGCGCCGCCTCCCAGGTCTACGAGAAGGTCGGCGTCGGCGCCGACCTGCGCGCCGAACAGGCCCGCGCGGAGAGCGACGAGAGCGCGGCCCGTGCCGAGCTCGACCGCCTCAGCAACAAGGTCCGCACCCGCGCCGAGCAGCTGCTGCTCTCGCCGGACGGCTCCGACGGGCCGTCCCGGCAGGCAGCCGCAGCCCGGGCCGAGGAGCTGGTGCAGCTCCTGGAGACCCGGATGTCCACCGCGAGCGAGCAGCTCGGACGGCTGCGCGGCGAGGCCGAGCGGCACGCGCCCGAGGACGGCGAGGCGCACACCGAGCTGCCCGAGGAACTCGAACCGCGCGACGCCGAGCACGCCCAGGCACTGCTGCGCACCGCGACCACCGAACTCGCCTCCCGCACAGAGGCGTTGAACCACGCCCGCGAGGCACACGCCGAGCTCCTCGACGCCCACCGCGCCGCCGAGGACGCGGCCGGCGGCTTCGACGAGATCGCCGCGATGCTCCGCGACCTGCTGCGCGAGCATGCCCTGGAGGAGGAGCAGGAGGAGCCGGAGCCGTACCCCGGCAGCCTGGAGGAGGCCCGTCAGTCCGCCGCGGAGGCCCGCCGCTCCCTGCGTGGCTGCGCCGCCGACCTGTCGGCCGCCGAGGCCGCCGTACGGGAGGCGAGCGATGTGCTCGTGCGGCATGCCAACTCCACCCGCTACGAGCAGGTCCGCACCCCGGCGCGGCAGCAGATCCGTGAGCTGCCCGCCTCGGCGCTGCCCGAGCACGCCCAGAAGTGGGCCGACGCGTTCGCGCCCCGACTGCGTGTCCTCACCGACGAGTTGGCACAGCTGGAGCGGAACCGGGACTCGATCGTGGACCGGCTGCGCGGGCTCGTGGAGTCGGCGCTGGCGACACTGCGGTCCGCCCAGCGGCTGTCCCGGCTGCCCGAGGGCCTGGGCGAGTGGTCCGGGCAGGAGTTCCTGCGCATCCGCTTCGAGGAGCCCGATCAGGCCACGCTCACCGAGCGGCTCGGCGAGGTCATCGACGAGGCCACCCGGGCGGCCGTGAAGAAGAACTCCGACCTGCGACGCGACGGCATGTCCCTGCTGCTGCGGGGCGTGGGCGCGGCACTCCAGCCCAAGGGCGTCGCCGTCGAGATCCTCAAGCCGGATGCCGTGCTGCGCGCCGAGCGGGTGCCCGTTGGACAGATGGGCGACGTCTTCTCGGGCGGTCAGCTGCTCACCGCGGCCATCGCCCTGTACTGCACGATGGCCGCACTGCGCTCGAACGACCGGGGCCGCGACAAGCACCGGCACGCGGGCACGCTGTTCCTGGACAACCCCATCGGCCGTGCCAACGCGACCTATCTGCTGGAGCTCCAGCGGGCCGTGTCGGACGCTCTGGGTGTCCAACTCCTCTACACCACAGGCCTGTTCGACACGACGGCGCTCGCGGAGTTCCCGCTGGTGATCCGGCTGCGAAACGATGCCGACCTGCGCGCCGGCCTGAAGTACATCAGCGTGGAGGAACACCTCCGCCCCGGGCTGCCGCAGCAGCCCCAGGCGGAGGAAGTGGTGCACAGCGAGATCACCGCGACACGGATGTTCAAACGCCCCGCACCTGCAAACCCCTAGGGGCGAGCGACCGGGTCACCCCTCAGCTTCGTCAGGGGTGCGACAACTGCCCTGCTCCGCCCCGCCGCTGTATCCGCTGCTGGGCGCGCTCGGCGGCCCGCGCCTGCCGCCGTGCCTTTCGCCGCTCGCGCCGCAGGGCGCGGGCGGTGCTGCTCGGGACCGACACCACGCCGTTGCGCTGGTTCCACACCTGGCGGGTCACCCAGACGTCGAGCGCGGCCCACGTCGCCGCCACGGTGCTCGCCACGCTGCTGAGGACCATGGGGAAGGCCAGCCATGATCCGGCCAGAGTGCACAGGAACGCCACCATCGCCTGGAGCAGCGTCACGGCGATGATCAGTACCGCGCGCACCGCGGCCGTACGCACCGGATCGGGCATACGGCGCCGCCGCGCGGGCTCCTCGATCCACAAGGGCCGGTAGTGCCGCTGCTCTTCCGCCGTGGCGCGTTCACCGGGGCTGGGCCCGCCCCTGCGCGCCGGAATGTCGTGATCCAGTGCCTCGGGGCTCTGCCGCACCGTCAGGTGCTCCGCATCGCCCGCCGTGGGCGCCTCGTACCGCTCCGCCGTGCCCATCAACGTGTCACTCCCCACCGCCAGCAGACCCCGTCCGTGTTCGAACACACAGCTCCCCAGTGGCTGCCCGGCTTGCGCTGTTTTACGCCGCCCGGTTGCGGGATGCGGCTCGTGTGGCCGATTCCGCCCCCATTTCCCGAAGAGAAGGACGAACAACGTGCTCCGAAGATTCCCAGGAAACGAAAAATTCTGGCCAACTGACCGCCCCCGCCGACCGGATCCGTACCCAAGGTCACCGTACGAACTCGGGCGGCAATCTCCCGCAATGCCCGGACAACTGCCCATCTCACCGAGCCAGTGCGGAAGTTCAGCCGTCGGACGGGTCTTCGAGTTAACTGTGCGTCGGTAGTAGGCTCGCGCCGTTTGTTGACGCACATGTGTACCCCCGGCCGGAGGGGGACGAGCTGGGGGAGGCCATGCGCTTTCGCGGGAAGTCGATCCGCCGGAAGATCGTGGCGCTGCTTCTCGTGCCGCTGGTGTCCCTCACCGCGATCTGGGGATTCGCCACGGTACTCACGGGACGGGCGGTCACTCAGCTGTTCGAGGTGTCCACAGCCGTCAAGGACATGGGCTACCCCATCGAGGACACCGTCCGCGTCCTCCAGCAGGAGCGTCGGCAGACCCTCGTCTATCTCGCCGACCCGCGGGCTTCGGACGCGCTCGCCGCGCTCCGCAGCACCCGCCGCGCCTCCGACGAGGCCATCGCCAAGGTCCGCAGGAACGCGAAGGACCCCGACGTCCGCGACGGACTGAGCGAGGGCGACGACGAACGCCTCACCGCCGTCCTGGACGCCTTCAATGGCGTCGACTCCCTGCGCAGCAGCGCCGAGCAGGGCACGGTGACCCGCGCCGAGGCCCTCCACCTCTACAACCGCCTCGTGGACCCCTGCTACGCCTTCCTGGCCGCCCTCGACGCGGTCGACAACGTGGAGATGGACCGGCAGGCCCGCGCGCTGGTCAACATCTCCCGCGCCCGCGAACTCCTCTCCCGGGAGGACGCCCTGCTCGGCTCCTCCCTGGTGGTCGGCACACTCACCCGCCAGGAGGTCCGCGAGGTCTCCGATCTGGTCGCGCAGCGCACTCAGTTGTACGACATCAGCCTGCCGGTGCTTCCGTCGGCCGAAAGTGAACGCTACGCCCGGTTCTGGAAGAACGCCGCCACCGCCCCGCTGCGCTCGGCCGAGCGGTCCGTCGTCGACTCCGGCGCCGGCACGCCCCGTTCGGTCAGCGCCAAGAGCTGGGACGCCGACGCGGACAGCGTCCTCACCGCACTCGCCACCCTCGACGACCAGGCCGGTGACCGCCTGCAGGACCGGGTGCAACCTGTCGCGATGAGCGTCATCGTCAAGGCGGCCGTCGCCGGAATCCTGGGTCTGGTCGCCGTGGTGCTCTCGCTCGTGGTCTCGGCGCGCATCGGCCGCACTCTCATCCGCGACCTGCGTCAACTGCGCCTGGAGGCCCACGAGGCGTCCGGTGTGCGGCTGCCGAGTGTCATGCGACGCCTGTCCGCCGGCGAACAGGTCGACGTGGAGACCGAGGTCCCCCGCCTCGAGTACGACAAGAACGAGATCGGCGAGGTCGGCCAGGCCCTCAACACCCTGCAGCGGGCAGCCGTCGAGGCCGCCGTCAAGCAGGCCGAACTGCGCGCCGGGGTCTCCGAGGTGTTCGTCAACCTCGCCCGCCGCAGCCAGGTCCTGCTGCACAAGCAGCTCACCCTGCTGGACACCATGGAACGCCGGACCGAGGACACCGACGAACTCGCCGACCTGTTCCGCCTCGACCACCTGACCACCCGTATGCGGCGGCACGCCGAGGGTCTGGTGATCCTCTCCGGCGCCGCCCCTTCCCGGCAGTGGCGCAGGCCCGTCCAGCTCATGGACGTCGTCCGGGCCGCCGTCGCCGAGGTCGAGGACTACGAACGCATCGAGGTCCGCCGGCTGCCGCGGATCGCCGTCACCGGCCCGGCCGTCGCCGACCTGACCCATCTCGTGGCGGAACTCCTGGAGAACGCCACGGTGTTCTCTCCGCCGCACACGGCCGTCCAGGTCCTGGGCGAGCGGGTCGCCAACGGCTTCACGCTGGAGATCCACGACCGCGGCCTCGGCATGGCGGCGGACGCCCTTCTGGACGCCAACCTCCGGCTCGCCGAGACACCGGAGTTCGAGCTGTCCGACACCGACCGGCTCGGACTGTTCGTGGTCAGCCGGCTCGCCCAGCGGCAGAACGTCCGAGTCTCCCTGCAGCCGTCCCCGTACGGCGGCACCACCGCGGTGCTGTTCGTCCCCGACGCGCTGCTCACGGACGACGTACCGGACACCAACGGCATCGGCTTCCGTCTCGACCGGCCCCACCGCGCGAAGGAGGCCGAGCTGGAGGAGCGGCCGGGCAACGCGCTCTCCCGGACGCCGGCGCAGCTTCCCGGTCTGCCCGCCGGGATCCTGGACGGCCCGGTCGAACTGGAGGCACCGGTCGACCTCGACGCCATCGAGGACTTCCCCGGCGCGCTCGACGACGAGGACAGCGAACGCGGCGGGCTCTTCCGCCCTCGTCGCTCCATCGCGCTCGCGCAGGACGAGACCACCGGCGGCAGCGGTGCCCCGCTCCATGGCGAGCCCGACCTCAGCGAACCGGTCCGCAGTGACGCCGACGACGACATGGACGCGCCCGTCCCGCTGCCCCGCCGCCGTACGCCCAAGCTGGTCAGCTCGCACGGACGCCCGGTCACCGAGCAGCGCTCGTGGCGCGCGGATCCCGCCGAGGAGCCGCCGCCGGGTCCGGGACGCCCCGAGCCGGAAGCCGCCGCTCCCTTGCCCTCCCGCCGCCGGGCCGAGCAGCCGCCGACCGGGCGGGGCCAGGGCCGGTCCGAGCAGGAGTCCGCGCCCCCGCTGCCGACCCGGCGGCGCGGCGCCTCACCGCTGCGCCCGGGCACCGGCGGGAACGACCGGTCTGCTGAGCGCGCCCCATCCGCTGGACCCGAGTCAGGGGGCCGCGGCGGGAGCCCGCAGCCCCCCGCCCTGCCCATGCGCAGCCGCCCCACCGCGATCGCATCGAGCGGCCGGGACACCGCCGGCCCGCAACCCGGCGCCGCACCGCAGGAGGCAGGCCCCGGGGCGGGCCCCCTGCCCCGGCGCGTACGGCAGGCCAACCTGGCACCGCAGCTCAAGCAGAGCGCCCAGCGGCGTACGGAGGACGGCCCGGAGCTCGTGGAGCGGGACGCCGACGAGGTACGCAGCCGTATGGCCTCGCTCCAGCGCGGCTGGCAGCGCGGCCGTGACGAGAACGCCGCGGGCGACGACGCCCACAGCGGCACAGCACCACAACGAACGACAAAGGGGGACGGTCGATGACCGCACCGAAGGCGAGCGGCCACACCGACACCGGCAAGCACGGGGAGCTCAACTGGCTCCTGGACGACCTGGTGGACCGTGTGGCGAGCATCCGCAAAGCCCTCGTGCTCTCCGGCGACGGCCTGCCGACGGGCGTGTCCAAGGACCTGACCCGGGAGGACAGCGAACACCTCGCCGCCGTCGCCTCCGGATTCCACAGCCTGGCCAAGGGGGTGGGCCGGCACTTCGAGGCCGGAAACGTCCGGCAGACCGTCGTGGAGCTGGACGACGCCTTTCTCTTCGTGACGGCCGCCGGCGACGGCAGTTGCCTGGCCGTGCTCTCGGACGCCGACTCGGACGTCGGCCAGGTCGCCTACGAGATGACGCTCCTCGTCAAGCGGGTCGGTGTGCATCTGGGGGCCGCGCCGCGCACCGATCTGCCCGCAGGCGGGTAGTGGGATGTCATGAGCGCTGACGGTCAGGGAAGAAGCCACTGGTTCGACGACGAAGCCGGTCCGGTCGTCCGTCCGTACGCGATGACGCGCGGCCGCACCACCAGTGCGGGCCAGCACCGCCTCGACCTGATCGCGGTGGTCGTCACGGAGCCCCAGGCGGACGATCCGGACGCCGACGCGACGCTGTCCCCGGAGCACGTGGACATCGTGGATCTGTGCCGAGAGGCTCCCCAGTCGGTCGCCGAACTCGCCGCCGGACTCGATCTGCCGATCGGAGTGGTGCGGGTTCTCGTCGGTGATCTCGTCGCCGGGGAATTCGTCCATGTGACGCGGCCGGTGCCCCCTGCCGAACTGCCGGACGAGAGTATTCTGCGCGACGTGATCAACGGCCTCCGGGCACTGTGAGAGGCGCGGAAGCGGGGTACGGACATGACAGGCTGGCAGTTCTGGGTCGACCGCGGCGGCACATTCACCGACATCGTCGCGCGGCGCCCGGACGGCCGCCTGCTGACGCACAAGCTGCTGTCGGAGAACCCGGCGCGCTACTCCGACGCGGCGGTCGCGGGCGTACGCCAACTGCTGGACGGCTCCCAGGACCCCGTCGAGGCCGTCCGGATGGGGACGACGGTCGCCACCAACGCCCTTCTGGAGCGCAAGGGCGAACGCACGCTGCTCGTCGTCACCCGGGGCTTCCGTGACGCGCTGCGCATCGCCTACCAGAACCGGCCGCACATCTTCGCCCGCCGCATCGACCTCCCCGAACTGCTCCACGAGCGCGTCGTGGAGGTCGACGAGCGCATCGCCGCGGACGGGACCGTCCTGCGCGCCCCCGATCTGGACGCCCTCCTCGTCCCCCTCCAGGAGGCGTACGAGGACGGCATCCGCGCCGTGGCCGTCGTCTGCATGCACAGCCATCTGCACCCCGCCCACGAGCAGGCCGTGGGGGAGCTGGCCGCACGGGTCGGATTTCCGCAGATCTCGCTGTCCAGCGAGGTCAGCCCGCTGATGAAGCTCGTGCCGCGCGGGGACACCGCGGTCGTCGACGCCTATCTGTCGCCCGTACTGCGCCGCTACGTCCAGCACGTCGCCGACGAACTCCAGGGCGTACGGCTGATGTTCATGCAGTCGAACGGCGGGCTCGCCGAAGCCGGGCAGTTCCGCGGCAAGGACGCCATCCTCTCCGGGCCGGCCGGAGGCATCGTCGGCATGGCCCGGATGTCGCAGCTGGCCGGCTTCGACCGCGTCATCGGCTTCGACATGGGCGGCACCTCCACCGATGTCTCGCACTACACGGGCGAGTACGAGCGCGTCTTCACCACACAGATCGCGGGCGTCCGGCTGCGCGCCCCCATGCTGGACATCCACACCGTCGCAGCCGGTGGCGGCTCCATCCTCCACTTCGACGGCTCCCGCTACCGCGTAGGGCCGGACTCGGCGGGCGCGGACCCGGGACCCGCCTGCTATCGCGGCGGCGGCCCGCTCACCGTCACCGACGCCAACGTCATGCTGGGGCGGATCCAGCCCGCCCACTTTCCCAAGGTGTTCGGGCCGGATGGCGACCAGCCCCTCGACGCGGCGCTTGTCCGCGACCGCTTCACCGCCCTCGCCCGCGAGATCCGCACCAGGGCCGGGGACGACCGCACCCCCGAGCAGGTCGCCGAGGGATACCTGCAGATCGCTGTCGCCAACATCGCCAACGCCGTCAAGCGGATCTCCGTCCAGAAGGGCCACGACGTCACCCGCTACGCCCTCACCACCTTCGGCGGCGCGGGCGGCCAGCACGCGTGCAAGGTCGCCGACTCGCTCGGCATCCGCACCGTCCTCGTACCACCCATGGCGGGTGTTCTGTCCGCGCTCGGCATCGGCCTCGCAGACACCACCGCCATGCGCGAACAGTCCGTCGAGGCACCCCTGGAGCCGGCGTCCATGCCCGCCGTCCTGAAGACGGCCGACGACCTGGAAGGAGCGGCCCGCGCGGAACTCCTCGCCGAGGACGTCCCCGAGGGCCGCATCCAGGTCACCCGCCGCGCACAGTTGCGCTACGACGGAACGGACACCACCCTCACCGTCGAGCTGACCGAGCCCGACACGATGCGTCACACCTTCGAAGAACGTCATCGCGCCACGTACTCCTTCACGCTCGACCGCCCGATCGTCGTCGAAGCCCTCTCCGTCGAAGCCACCGGCATCACTGAACCCCCCGATCTCTCCGCCCTCGCCCCGTACGAAGGCCGCACCGCCACCCCGGACACCGTGCGCCTGCACACCGGCGGCGCCTGGCGCGACGTCCCCCTCCACCGCCGCGAGGACCTCCCTCCCGGCGAAACCGTCACCGGCCCCGCGATCATCACCGAGGCCAGTGCGACGACCGTCGTCGACGACGGCTGGCAGGCCGTGGCACGAGACGACGGGCATCTGGTCATGGAACGTGCGGTGATTACGGAGAGTTCCGACCTCGGCACAAAAGCCGATCCGGTTCTCCTCGAGGTCTTCAACAACCTCTTCATGTCGATCGCCGAACAGATGGGCGCCCGGCTGGAGTCCACCGCTCAGTCCGTCAACATCAAGGAGCGGCTCGACTTCTCCTGCGCCCTCTTCGACCCGGACGGAAACCTGGTGGCCAACGCGCCGCACATCCCCGTCCACCTGGGCTCCATGGGCACCAGCGTCAAGGAGGTCATCCGGCGCCGGGGCACTTCGATGCGGCCCGGTGACACGTACGCCGTCAACGACCCGTACCACGGCGGCACCCACCTGCCGGACGTCACGGTGATCACCCCCGTGTTCAGCACGCAGGGTGACCGAATCCTCTTCTACGTCGCGTCACGCGGCCACCACGCCGAGATCGGAGGCATCGCCCCGGGCTCCATGCCGGCGGGCAGCCGCACCATCGACGAGGAAGGCATCCTCTTCGACAACTGGCTCCTCGCCGAGAAGGGCCGCTTCCGTGAGGCGGAGACCCTCGGCCTGCTCACCGGGGCGCCCTACCCCTCCCGCAACCCCAGGACCAACCTCGCCGACCTGCGCGCCCAGATCGCCGCCAACCAGAAGGGCGTCGACGAAGTCGCCCGTATGATCGAGAACTTCGGCCTCGACGTCGTGCAGGCCTACATGAGGCACGTCCAGGACAACGCCGAGGAGGCCGTGCGACGGGTCGTCGACGCCCTGGACGACGGCGAGTACGCCTACGAGACCGACTCGGGCGCCGTCATCCGCGTACGCGTGCGCGTGGACCGCGAAAACCGCCGCGCGACCGTCGACTTCACCGGAACCTCCCCCCAGCTGGCGAGCAACTTCAACGCCCCCTTCGCCGTGGTCAACGCGGCCGTCCTGTATGTGTTCCGCACCCTCGTTGCCGACGACATCCCGCTCAACGACGGCTGTCTGCGCCCCCTCGACATCGTCGTCCCGCCCGGCTCCATGCTCGCGCCCGAGCCGCCGGCCGCGGTGGTGGCAGGCAACGTCGAGACCTCCCAGGCCATCACCGGTGCGCTCTACGCGGCCCTCGGCGTCCAGGCCGAAGGCTCCGGGACCATGAACAACGTCACCTTCGGGAACGAGCGGCACCAGTACTACGAGACCGTGGCCTCCGGCTCCGGCGCGGGCGACGGCTTCCCGGGCGCGCCCGTCGTGCAGACCCACATGACCAACTCGCGGCTCACCGACCCCGAGGTCCTGGAGTGGCGGCTGCCCGTGCAGCTCGACGAGTTCGCCGTCCGGCACGGCAGCGGCGGCTCCGGCCGGTGGCGGGGCGGGGACGGCGCGGTGCGCCGCATCCGCTTCCACGAGCCCATGACGGTCTCCACCCTCTCCCAGCACCGCAGGGTTCCGCCCTACGGCATGGCGGGCGGCAGGCCCGGTGCGCTGGGCGCCAACCGGGTGGAGCACGCGGACGGCACGGTCACCCCGCTCGCCGGAAGCGACTCCGCGGACGTCGGCCCAGGCGACGTGCTCGTCATCGAAACCCCCGGCGGCGGAGGCTATGGACCGCCGTCGTCCCACCCCCAGCAAGCAGGAGAAGAGATCGATGATCTTCGGGCGTTCTGAGCGCGGGAAGCCTCCGGTCGAGCCCGTCACGCTCAAGATCCTGGTGGCCGGCGGTTTCGGCGTGGGCAAGACCACCCTCGTCGGCGCGGTCAGCGAGATCAGGCCGTTGCGCACCGAGGAGCTGCTCACCGAGGCCGGACGGCCCGTCGACGACACGAGCGGCGTGGAGGGCAAGCACACCACCACCGTGGCCATGGACTTCGGCCGCATCACCCTCCGTGAGGACCTGGTGCTGTACCTGTTCGGCACGCCCGGGCAGGAGCGGTTCTGGTTCATGTGGGACGAGCTCTCCGAGGGCGCCCTCGGAGCCGTCGTGCTCGCCGACACCCGCCGCCTGGAGGACTGTTTCGCCGCGGTCGACTACTTCGAGCGGCGCTCCATACCCTTCCTCGTCGGCGTCAACTGCTTCGAGGGCTCGGCCCGATACCCGGCCGACGACGTCCGCCAGGCCCTCGACCTGGACGAGGACGTACCGCTCGTGCTGTGCGACGCCCGCGACCGCGAGTCCGTCAAGGAGGTCCTCGTCGGCGTGGTCCAGCACGCCATGGCATACGCGGCCGACCGCCGCCAGACCGTCACCACCTGAACCATGTGCGCGGCCCGTACCCCCGCCGACCGGGGTACGGGCCGCAGCCGAAGGGCTCACGCACGCGCGCGTGGGCCTAGTTCTCGCCGTCCTCCTCCCAGGCGAAGCTCTTCTCCACGGCCTTGCGCCAGTTGTGGTACTGGCGGTCCCGTACGGATGCCTCCATGGCGGGCGTCCACTCGACGTCCTTCTGCCAGTGGGACTTCAGCTCGTCGAGGTCGTTCCACACGCCGGTGGCGAGCCCGGCAGCGTACGCGGCGCCGAGGCAGGTCGTCTCGGAGACCTTCGGGCGCACCACCGGAACATCGAGTACGTCCGCCTGGTGCTGCATGAGCAGGTTGTTCTTGGTCATGCCGCCGTCCACCTTCAGGGTGGTGATGTGCACCCCGGAGTCCTGGTACATGGCGTCCACGACCTCGCGCGTCTGCCAGCTCGTCGCTTCGAGCACGGCCCGGGCCAGGTGCGCCTTGGTGACGTAGCGGGTCAGGCCGGTGATGACACCGCGCGCGTCGGAGCGCCAGTACGGCGCGAACAGGCCGGAGAAGGCGGGCACGATGTACGCTCCGCCGTTGTCCTCGACACTCGCCGCCAGGGGCTCGATCTCGTCGGCGGTACGGATGATGCCCAGCTGGTCGCGGAACCATTGCACGAGGGCACCCGTGATGGCTATGGACCCCTCCAGACAGTAGACAGGCGCCTCACTGCCGATCTTGTAGCCCATGGTCGTCAGCAGGCCGTTCTTCGACGCCACCGGCCGGTTGCCGGTGTTCAGCAGCAGGAAGCTGCCCGTGCCGTACGTGTTCTTCGCCGTGCCCACGTCATAGCAGGCCTGCCCGAACACGGCCGCCTGCTGGTCGCCGAGGGCCGACGCGACCGGCACCCCGGCCAGCTGACCCACGGCGGTGCCGTACACCTCGGCCGAGGACCTGATCTCGGGGAGGACGGCTTCGGGGATGTTCATCGCGGAGAGGATGGACGGGTCCCACTGGAGGGTTTCCAGGTTCATGAGCATGGTGCGCCCGGCATTGGTGACGTCCGTGACGTGCTGTCCGCCGTCGGTGCCGCCCGTCAGGTTCCAGATGAGCCAGGAGTCGATGGTGCCGAAGGCGATCTCGCCGTTCTCGGCCCGGGTCCTGAGCCCGGGGACGTTGTCCAGCAGCCAGGCGGCCTTCGGCCCCGAGAAGTAGGTGGCCAGCGGCAGTCCGGTCTGCTCGCGGAAACGGTCCTGCCCGTCCGAGCCGCCGAGCTGGTTGGTCAGCGCCGCGGTGCGGGTGTCCTGCCACACAATGGCGTTGTGCACGGGTTTGCCCGTCGCGCGGTCCCACAGGACCGTGGTCTCGCGCTGGTTGGTGATGCCGAGTGCGCTGAGCTGGTCGGCGCGCAGCCCGGCTTTGGCGATCGCTCCGGCGACCACCGCCTGCACCTTGGACCAGATCTCCGTGGCGTCGTGCTCCACCCAGCCGGGCTTCGGGAAGATCTGGCGGTGTTCGCGCTGGTCGACAGCGACGATCGCGCCGTCCTGGTTGAACACGATGCAGCGGCTGGACGTGGTGCCCTGGTCGATAGCGGCGACGAACTTGTCCGTCATGACGTCCCCTTCGTCGTTCCTTCAGAAGGCTGCTTTGGATCAGAGGGCTGCTGGGAGGACGAGCCCGGAAAGCACCCCGCCGATCAGCGGTCCGACCACCGGGTTCCACATGCCGCGGCCTTCGCCGTGGGTGTCTGCGTTGCTCATGGCGGCTCCTAGGCCCTGTCCCGGGGTGATCGACCCCGGTTCTCGGTGCAGGGTGCGTTTTCCCGTGGCGACTTCAGCCGAAGGCAGGGAAGCTCCCGCGCCCCGCCCGGCGTCCGTGACGAGCGTGCCGTCGCAGCCGAATCGCCCGTGGGGGAACGGGCCTGTCTTCAGGCGGGGCCCGCGCGGCGCGTGCCTGGATACACCGTGTATGTGCGGCGATGTCGACTGACACCGGAAGTGTTCACCGGCGCCCACAGAGCGTCAAGGTCGCCGACACCAACGGTGACAGCCGCCGTTGTACCCGAGCGAAGGAGAGACGGTCGGTCGGTTACGACGATCAGCCTAGGCCGGGTTCCGCCACCGCGCACCCGGCCTGGGCGGGAGCCGTCCCCGAGCCGCGCCGGATCTCGTGGCCCGGCAGGCCCGCCCGGCCCAGCACCCAGCTCGCCCCGTGCAGCGATTTCGCGGCCTTTTTCAGCGGCGCGAGCGACGCGGCGGCCTCCCGGTGGTCCGTCACACTGCCCGGCGGGCACACGACTGTGGCCAGGGACAACGTGACGGGGCGCCCACCCGCCGACCAGGGCGCGTCCAGCACCGCAGTGGCCAGCGGATCCAGCCACTCCGGTTCGGCGAGCACCAGGAAGTCGTCCCCACCGATGTGGCCGACGCGAGTGTTCCCGGACGCCGCATGTTGCAGTGCCCGCCCCACCGAGCGGATCAGCTCGTCCCCTGCCGCGAACCCGGCCCCGTCGTTGACCTGCTTGAAGTGGTCCACGTCCAGCCAGCTCAGCGCGAAGGGCCGGCCGTCCGCGATGCGGCGGTCCACCTCGCCGGTGATCGCGTCCGAGCCGGGCAGCCGGGTGAGCGGATTGAGCCCGGCCGCCTCCTCGACCCGGCTCTCGGCCAGTGCCCGCACGAGGTCCGCGAGCCGCACGACACCCACGCACCGCCCGGCCCGGTCCACCACCGCGACATCGTCCGAGGTGCGGCCACGGTCACCGACGGCCACCACGTCCAAGACCTCCCAGGCGGTGGCGTCGACGCCCACCGTCCGCGGCGCGTCCCCCAGCTTGGCGGCGGGCCGGTCGGCGTACAGCGCATGTCCGTAGCGTCCGGACATCGACAGCAGGAAGCGTGAGCGGTGCACCGACCGGACGGGCCTTCCGTGCGCGTCCACGAGCAGCACGCCCGACACCTCGGGAGCCCCGGTCAGCAGTGCCCGTACCTGACCGGCCGACGCGGTGGCGGGCAGCAGCGCGGCGGGCCGTACGAATTCCAGCACCGAAGGCCCCGACCTCGGGACTGGCGCGACGCCGGGGGAGCGGGGCGGAAGGTAGACGCCCGCCGCGGGCAGCCGGGCCGGCGGTGCGAACAGGTCGCCCTGCGCCAGCTGAGCACCCGCCGAGACCGCTGCCGCGTACTGCAGTTCCGTCTCCACGCCCTCGACGGACAGGAGCGCTCCCAACTGCTCGCACAGTGTCCGCATCGCCTTGACCGCGGCCGGCCGTGCCAGCAGCGACGCATCCAGTTTCACCAGCTCGGGCTCCATGTCGGTGAGCAGCCGCAGCGGTACGTCCCCGTCGCCGACGCCGTCCGCACTGATCCGGAAGCCCTGCGCCCGCAGCGCGCTCACCGCCTCCAGCAGCGCCTGCTGCGGGACGTGCGTGTACGGCGGCCCGATGTCGATCGTCACCTCCCACGGCAGCCGTCCCGCCTCCCGCACGGCGGTGTGCAGCGGCGTGAGGCCGCCGAGATCGGCCAGGGTGCCCGCGAACACGTTGACGTGCAGCGGCAGCAGCGTCTCCTTGCGAGCGGCCGCACGGACGGCCAACACCGCCAGCCGGCCGTCGAGTTCGGGGTCTCGACGGGCCTCGGCCAGGATGCCGCCGGACTCCGGGCGGGCGAGTATCTCCAGCCCTGCGACCCCTCCGGTGGTCAGATTGACCACTGGCTGGAAGGCGAAGCGGAGAGTATCCGTCCAGGAGTGCACGGGAGCATGATGTCTCTGCCGGCGCACCCCCAGGCCCAGTTCATAAGACGTTCACGCAGGATTCCGGGCCGATCACTCAGCGTGCAAGAAAGGGCTTGCGTCGCCGCCTACCGCAGCGCGACGACCGCCGACCCGTGCCCGAACAGTCCCTGGTTCGCCGAGATGCCCACACGCGCCGCCGCCACCTGCCGCTGACCCGCCTGCTGCCTCAACTGCCAGGTCAGCTCGCACACTTGGGCAATCGCCTGAGCGGGAACCGCCTCTCCGAAGGAGGCCAGCCCGCCGCTCGCGTTCACCGGTATTCGCCCGCCCAGGGCCGTCGCCCCCTCCCTCAGCAGCTTGGCGCCCTCTCCCGGCCCGCACAGCCCCAGATCCTCGTACCACTGCAACTCCAGGGCGGTGGACAGGTCGTATACCTCCGCGAGGGACAGGTCCTCGGGGCCGAGGCCCGCCTCCTCGTAGGCCGCCCGCGCGATCGACGCGCGGAACGTGTCGGCGGCAGGCTCCACCGCCACCGCGGAGTCCGTCGCGATGTCCGGCAGATCAAGGACCGTGTTGGGGTAACGAGGTGTCACCGTGGACACGGCCCGGATCCGCACCGGCCGGCTCGCTCCGTGCCGACGTGCGAATTCCATGCTCGACAGCACCAGGGCCGCGCCTCCGTCCGAGGTCGCGCAGATGTCGAGCAGCCGCAGCGGATCGGCGACCACCGCCGAGGCGGCGACCTCCTCGGCGGTGACCCGCTTGCGGTAGCGCGCGTTCGGATTGAGCGCCCCAAGGACCGAGTTCTTCACCTTGACCTGCGCGAAGTCCTCCGCGGTGTCGCCGTGCACGGCCATGCGGCGGCGCGCGTACAGCCCGAAGTACGTCGGATTCGTCGCCCCCAGCACCCGGAAGCGCAGCCAGTCCGGATCGTCGGGCCGGTCCCCTCCCGCCGGGCGGAAGAACCCCTTGGGCGCCGCGTCGGCGCCGACCACGAGGACCACGTCCGCGAGTCCCGAAAGGATCTGCGCCCGCGCGGTGTTGACGGCCTGCGCCCCGGAGGCGCACGCCGCGTACACGCTCGCCACCCTTGCCCCCTGCCAGCCCAGAGCCTTCGCGAAGGTCGCCCCCGCCACATAGCCCGGATAGCCGCCCCGCACGGTGTCGGCGCCGACGACCGAGCCGATGTCGCGCCACTGCAGCCCGGCGTCGGCGAGCGCCGCACGGGCCGCCGCAGCGCCGTACTCGACGAAGCTGCGCCCCCATTTGCCCCACGGGTGCATGCCCGCGCCGAGCACCGCCACCTCACCTGTCATGCCCCCACCCCCGTCGGCCGCCAGTGCCAGGTCGTCCAGACCGTCTCCGTGTCCTCATGGAGCACGCCCGGGACGACCTCCACCTCCATGCCCACCGTCAGGTCGGCGACGGTGACCCCGGGAGCCGCCTGCCCCAGCACCACGATCCGCTCGGACTCCAGCTCCACAGCGATCAACGCGTACGGCTCCCACGGAAGTTCCGGATTGGTCACATAGGGTGACGGTGGCCGGTACCGGCTGTCGGTGTACGACCAGATGCGCCCGCCCCGGGACAGCGGGACCTCCTCCAGAGCTCCGCCCGCGCATCCGGGATTCCGGCAGTGGCTGTCCTCGCGGGGGAAGAACACCGAACCGCACGATGTGCAGCGGGTGCCGAGGAGCCTGAAGCCGTCCCCGTCGCCGGTGAACCATCCGTCGACCACGGGCATGCGTGTACGAGACAAAGCCCCTCCCTGGCATACGATCTGACGGAACGTCAGAAGTGTGTCACGGGCACCCGGAATTGGGCAGGGCAGGAGACATGACACGTCTCTCCAGCGCAGTACGCGGTCTGATCACCGCACTCGCCGCCCTGCTGGCCGTGACCGCCGCCTCCGCCCCCACCAGGGCCACGACGGACCCCAGGGCGCCGAAGGATTTCGTGGCCCTGAGAACCGTGGACCCGACGATCATCCAGGAGATGCGCTACTTCACCCCGCACAACTTCGTCGGCGGGCGCATCGACGGCTACCGGCAGCCGATCTGCCTCCTCACCCGGCCGGCCGCCGAAGCACTCCACAAGGCCCAGCTGAGGCTGCTGCACAAGGGCTACACCCTCAAGGTCTACGACTGCTACCGGCCGCAGCGCGCCGTGAACCACTTCGTCCGCTGGGCCGAGGACCTCGACGACCAGGCGATGAAGGGCGAGTTCTACCCGAACGTCGACAAGACCCGTCTGTTCGAGGACGGCTACATCGCGCAGAAATCCGGCCACAGCCGCGGCTCGACCATGGACCTCACGATCGTGAAGCTCCCCGCGAAACCGACCCGGCCGTACCACCCGGGAGAGCCCCTGGTGCCCTGCTACGCCCCCAAGGACGAGCGCTTCCCCGACAACTCCGTCGACATGGGCACCGGCTTCGACTGCTTCGACACCCTCGCCCACACCCTCGACCCGCGTATCCAGGGCGAACAGCGCGCCAACAGGCTGCTCCTCAAGACCACCCTGGAAGGGCTCGGATTTGTGAACCTCGCCGAGGAGTGGTGGCACTACACGTACAAGCCCGAGCCCTACCCGGACACCTACTTCGACTTCCCCGTCTCCTGGAAGTCGCTCACCAGCGCCAACTGAGCCGCCCCCCGAAGACGCCCATCATCTGATCGGATACATTCCGCTTCGTGTCCGAAACTCATGCCTCCACCCCCAACTCCGCGCCCGGCTCCCACTGTTCGAGCTGCGGAGCGCCCTACGGAGAGGGCGTCTCCGGCTGGCCCCGCACCTGCCCGGTCTGCCACGCGGTGGCCTACCGCAACCCACTGCCGGTGGCCATCGCGCTCCAGCCCGTGTACGACACGAAGGGCACCGCCCTGGTCGTCATCACCCGAACCGTCGCCCCCGCGCGCGGAGGCATCGCGTTGCCCGGTGGTTACATCGACGACCGCGAGGACTGGCGGCAGGCCGTCGTCCGCGAGCTCAAGGAAGAGACCGGTATCGACGCGGCCGGCCGCGACGTGCGGCTCGTCGACGTCATGAGCTCACCCGACGGGCACCTGCTGCTGTTCGGACTCCTTCCGGAGCGGCCGGCCGAAGGCCTCCCGCAGTCCACGGCCACCGACGAGACGGAGGGCTGGCACCTCCTGCGCAGGCCGGAGGAGCTCGCCTTCCCCCTGCACACGCTCGCCGTACGGGCTTGGTTCGAGGGCCGGTACGTCTGAGTCAGCCCTCCTTCAGGCCTCGCACACGCACCGGGTAGGGCGGCTCGCTCGTGCCGCCCTCGCCCTGCCGCTCGACGATGAGCCGCCGTCTCGTCCAACGGGCGACGTAGCGCTCCAGTTCCGGCTCGTCCCATCCGTCACCCGCGTCCTGCACCACCAGCCCGCCCCCGCTCCGTCCCCGGGCGGGTGCCCAGACCTCCAGCTCCAGTCCGCCGTCGTCCCCCCGCACGGGGACGACCGCACCCGCGCGCGCGAGCACCGGAATCCGCGACAAGGGGGCGTCGAGGAGCACCTGCCCCGGCCCCTCGTACACCTGCTCCGTCACCGTGTCGTACCAGCGCCCCCGGGGCAGCTGCACCGCCCGCCGGTCCGCGCCCGGGCCGAGCACCGGCGCCACCAGCAGATTGTCGCCCAGCAGGAACGCGTCCTCGCAGTCGCGCAGCGCACGGTCCTCGGGCGCCGCCCACCACAGCGGCCGTACATAGGGCGCTCCGGTGCGCCGGGCCAGATGCGCGAGCGTCACGAAGTACGGCAGCAGCCGACGGCGTTCGACGAGCGCCACGCGCGCGTGCTCCAGAACTTCGGCACCGAACTCCCAGGGCTCCCGGCGCCCCGCCCGCAGACTCGCGTGCGTGCGGAACAAAGGCAGGTACGCGCCCAGCTGGAGCCAACGCAGATACAGCTCGGGCGACGGGCTCCCGTCGAAACCGCCCACGTCCGGCCCCGAATACGGCACACCGCACAGCCCAAGCCCCATGACCAGCGACAGTGAGGCCCGCAGCCCGGGCCAGCCGGTGGCCACGTCACCGGACCACGTTCCTCCGTAGCGCTGCAGGCCGGCCCAACCGGAACGCGAGAAGATGAACGGCCGTTCCTCGGGGGCCAGTTCACGCAACCCCTCGTAGGCGGCCCTGGCCATGCCCAGCGCGTAGACGTTGTGCGCCTCCCGATGGTCTCCGCCCCGTCCTTCCAGCGAGTGCCTCGCCGAACGCGGCAGCGTCGACTCCCCGAAAGCGGCGAACGAAGTGGGCTCGTTCATGTCGTGCCAGAAACCCGAGAAACCCTGGGCGAGCCGCTCCTCGTACAGACCGCCCCACCACGCACGCACGCGCGCGTGCGTGAAATCCGGGAAGACCGTCTCTCCGGGCCACACGACCCCGCGCACGAGCCGCCCCGAAGCGTCACGCACGAACGCGTCCACGGCGGCCCCGCCCGCGAACACCGCGTTGTCCTCCGCGGCCTTGACCGCGGGGTCGACGATCGACACCAGCCGGATCCCGTCCCGGCGCAGCTCCTCGGCCAGCACCGGCAGCTTCGGAAAGCGCTCCTGGTCGACCGTGAACACCTGGTGCTCGTCGTAGTGGTCGATGTCCAGATGGACGGCGTCGAGCGGCAGCCCGCGCTCCTGGTAGCCGGAGACGATCCGCCGCACCTCCTGCTCACTGCCGAAGCCCCAGCGCGCGTGGTGATGACCCAGCGCCCACGCGGGCGGCAGCGCGGGCGCACCCGTCAGGGACGCCCAGGTGAGCAGCACGCGCGCGGGGGTGCCCACGATCACCCAGCAGCGCAGCGGGCCGCCGTCCATCCGCAGCTCGCACGTCCCCGCCCGGTCGTGCCCGGAGCCGGCACCCTCCTCGCCCTCCCGCAGCGTCACCGTGCCGTCCCACGAGGTGTCGTGGAACACCAGATGCGTCGCCGCGTCGGCCACCACCAGCTGCACCGGCATCGTGAGGTACAGCGGATCCTCTCCGGGACCGAACGCGCGCCCAGGGTCCGTATTCCACAGGCGGTACGTTCCTTCGCGCAGCCGCGGGCCCGATGCCCGACCGCCGAGCCCGAAGAACCGCGCGTCCGCGGCCGTCTCCGAGCGCTGCATCCAGCGTGCGGTACCGCCCCCGGCCGGCTCCCACCACCGGGGCGGCAGATCACGGCGCAGGGGCACGCCTCCGGGGGTGAGCACCTCGATCGCGCCGTGCCGCGAGACGACGACCGTCACCCGCTCGGCCACGACCCGCCAGCCGCCGTCCTTGTCCGGCTCCAGGACCACCCGGGGATCCGGCTCAGGACAGCGGCCCGGGAGAGCGTACGACGGCTCGGGAGAGGCCCCGTCCCAGCCCCAGAAGACGGCCCCGTTCACCGCGACGAATATGCGCAGCTCGGACCGGCTGAACCGGACGATGCCACCGCCCGGACCGGGCTCCACCTCCTGCACGGTCCCGGGCACCCGGGCACGCTCGGCACCCCGCGACGGCAGCGCGGAGGCATCGGCACGCCTCCTGCGCCACGCCGCCCTCACGGTACGCAACCCCTGGGCCGACCGCACCGAACCGACCACCCTTATCGAACGCACCAGGTCACGACCGTCCATGCTGCTCACCCTGCCATTGACCGCCCCACGCGCGCGTGTCGTTCAACTGCCGTTCACCCGTGCCGGGACCACATCTTCACGACGCGGACTATGTGGGGCCCGCCCTGGTGCAGAAGTCGATCACATGGCATCGTCCGTGTCAGCCGCGTCACGCGCACACCCCAGCTCGTGCGCGACCGACGCATACGACGCGCACAGTCCCGGGAGCCGCCCCATGTCGACCGTGAACCCCCAGCCGCTCTGGCAGCCAGATCCGGAACGCATCGCGCAGGCGCAGGTCACGAAGTTCCAGGCCTGGGCGGCCGAGCAGCACGGCGCTCCCGCCGAGGGCGGCTACGCGGCACTGCACCGCTGGTCCGTCGACGAACTGGACACGTTCTGGGAAGCCGTCACCCAGTGGTTCGACGTACGGTTTTCGACGCCCTACGCGCGCGTACTGGGCGACCGTTCGATGCCGGGCGCCCAGTGGTTCCCCGGGGCGACTCTCAACTACGCCGAGCACGCCCTGCGCGCAGCCGACACCCGCGCGGACGAACCGGCCCTCCTGCACGTCGACGAGACACACGAGCCGCGCCCGGTGACCTGGTCCGAGCTGCGCCGCCAGGTCGGCTCCCTGGCCGCCGAACTGCGCGCCCTCGGAGTACGCCCCGGAGACCGCGTCAGCGGCTACCTCCCGAACATCCCGCAGGCCGTCGTCGCCCTCCTCGCCACGGCCGCCGTGGGAGGCGTCTGGACATCCTGCGCCCCCGACTTCGGCGCCCGCAGCGTCCTGGACCGCTTCCAGCAGATCGAACCGGTCGTCCTGTTCGCCGTCGACGGCTACCGCTACGGCGGCAAGGAGCACGACCGGCGCGACATCGTCGCCGAGCTGCGCCACGAACTGCCCACGCTGCGTGCCGTCGTCCACATCCCCCTTCTCGGCACCGAGCCCCCCGCAGGGGCGCTGGAGTGGTCCGCCCTGACCAGCGCGGACGTGGAACCGGTCTTCGAGCAGGTCGCCTTCGACCACCCCCTCTGGGTGCTCTACTCCTCGGGCACGACCGGCCTGCCCAAGGCGATCGTCCAGTCCCAGGGCGGCATTCTGGTCGAGCACCTCAAACAGCTCGGCCTGCACTGCGACCTGGGCCCCGAGGACCGTTTCTTCTGGTACACCTCGACCGGCTGGATGATGTGGAACTTCCTCGTCTCCGGCCTCCTCACCGGAACGACGATCGTGCTCTACGACGGCAGCCCCGGCTTCCCCGACACGGGCGCCCAATGGCGCATCGCCGAACGGACCGGAGCCACCCTCTACGGCACTTCGGCGGCGTACGTCATGGCCTGCCGCAAGGCCGGCGTCCACCCGGCCCGCGACTTCGACCTCTCCCAGGTGCAGTGCGTCGCCACCACCGGATCACCGCTGCCGCCCGACGGGTTCCGCTGGCTGCACGACGAGGTGCGCGACGATCTGTGGATCGCATCCGTCAGCGGCGGCACGGACGTGTGCTCCTGCTTCGCGGGAGCCGTACCGACCCTCCCGGTGTACATCGGCGAGCTCCAGGCACCCGGCCTCGGAACCGATCTGCAGTCCTGGGACCCGACCGGCAAGCCCCTGATCGACGAGGTCGGCGAGCTCGTGGTCACCAACCCCATGCCGTCGATGCCGACCCGCTTCTGGAACGACCCCGACGGCAGCCGCTACCACGACAGCTACTTCGACACCTACCCCGGTGTATGGCGCCACGGCGACTGGATCACCGTCACCTCCCGCGGCTCGGTCGTCATCCACGGCCGCTCCGACTCGACGCTCAACCGCCAGGGCGTGCGCATGGGCTCGGCCGACATCTACGAAGCCGTCGAGCGCATCCCAGAGATCAGGGAATCCCTCGTCATCGGCATCGAACAGCCCGACGGCGGCTACTGGATGCCCCTCTTCGTGCATCTCGTTCCCGGCGCCGCCCTGGATGATGCCCTGCTGGCCCGGATCAAGCAGACCATCCGCGAGCAGCTCTCGCCGCGCCACGTCCCCGACGAGATCATCGAGGTCCCCGGCATTCCGCACACCCTCACCGGAAAGCGCATCGAGGTCCCCGTCAAGCGCCTCCTCCAGGGCACTCCGCTGGAAAAGGCCGTCAACCCGGGCTCCATCGACAACCTGGATCTGCTGCACTTCTACGAGGATCTCGCCCGCAAACGCGCCTGACGCGGACCTCTCAACCGCCGTAGGTGGCCTCGGACTCACCGAGCACGGCAGCGAAATCCGAGGCCAGCCGCCCCGCGTCCACCGGCTCCAGTTCGGCCACGGAGATCCGCACCCCTGGGGGCGACGAGGACCGGAACCGGGCCCCGGCGGCGACCCACCAGCCGTACGAGCGCAGCCCGTTCACCACGGCCGACTCGTCCTGCACGGGCACCCACAGGTTCATCCCGCTGGCTCCGCACGCAGGAATGCCGCGATCTCCCAGCTCACGCAGGAGTGCGCCGCGGCGCTCCTCGTACGTGTCCTGGGCACGCGCCACCAACGCGCGCGTGGCGGTGTCTGTCAGCAACCCGTGCACGGTCTCCTGGAGGAGATGACTGACCCATCCGGAGGTGAGCAGCAACCGCCCGTCGTGGCGGGCCAGGGTCGTCGCGTCACACGCGGCCGCCGCCCACCGCAGGTCGGTCCCGAGGAACTTGCTCACCGTGCGCACATGCACCCAGCGGGTCAATCCGCTCCCGGTCAGTGAGTGCAGGGACGCGGCGGCGACGGCCGACGCGTGGTCGTTCTCGACGACCAGCACGTCAGGCTCGTCCCCGAGCACGTCCACGAGTGCGTCCCGGCGTGCCGGGGAGAAGCAGCCACCGTACGGGTTCTGCGCCCGAGGACTGCACACCACAGCCCGCACACCCGCCCGCAGCGCCCCCCGCAGGGACTCGGGCCGCATACCCTCGTCGTCCACGGCCACCGGCACGATGCGCAGCCCCAACGCGGTGATCAGGTCCAGCAGATGGTGATACCCCGGGTCCTCCATCGCCACGGCGTCGCCGGGGCGCAACTCCACGGACAGCAGCCGCCCGATCAGATCCAACGCCCCATGCGCGAAGGTCACATGCTCCACGGGGACCCCATCGGCCCCCATCCAGTCACGCGCGGCGTCCTCCAGCCGCGCAAGCCTCGGCGTCGAACGGTGCGACCGGGCACCGGGGGACAGCCGTGACGGCGGTACGAGAGAGGGCAGCAGGGCGGGATCCGGATGTCCACCGGACAAGTCCCGCAGCCCCTGTGGGACCTTGGGCGGCCGCCGTGACGCCACCGCGGGGGCCGGGGCCACCACGGTCCCGCCACGCCCGCGCGTGACGACGATGCCCCGCCGGCGCAGCTCCTTGTAGGCGGTGGCCACGGTGCCGGGGCTGACCCCGAGGTCGTCCGCGAGCCGCCGCACGGGCGGCAGCGCGGCCTCGGGCCTCAACGACCCATCCGCCACGGCCCGTTCGACGGACGCCGCAATTCCCTTGGCCGTCGTACCAGAGATCCCATATTGTGTTGCCACGTTGGAAATTATGTATCAGTACATAACTGAAGGCAAGGGGGAGCAGTGCATCCGATGCGCCGCGCAGCCGCATGGTCGAGCCGCATACCCGGAGGGCGTGACGGACGCAGAATGCTCACCATCGCCCTCGTCGACCGCATCGGCAGCGGGTTGTGGGCGTCCGTCTCCGTCCTGTACTTCACCTACGTCTCGGGTCTCTCCGTCCCCCAGGTCGGCACGCTCGCCGCAACCGCCGGAGCCATCGGCATCGCCGGAGCGCCCCTCGGGGGCCGCATCGCCGACCGATTCCCGCTCACCCGCGTTCTGCTCGCCGTCCAACTCCTGCGCGCACTGGCCTCCCTGGCGCTCCTCACCACGAACGACTACGCCCTGCTCCTCGCCTTTTCCGCGGTCGGCAGCCTCGGAGACCGCGCGGCGAGCGTCCTCACCAGGCTCTACGCCACCCGCGTGGCAGGACCCGACCGCGTCCGCTACCAGGCCGTCCACCGCACCATCGCCAACGCGGGCTGGGCCCTGGGCGGTCTGGCCGCCGCGGCAGCCCTGGCCCTCGGCACCACCTCCGCCTATCAGTGGCTCCTCGCCGGTGACGCCCTCTCCTTCCTCGCCTCCGCCCTCCTCACCCTGCGCTGCGGCGAGCCCCCGTCCGCCTCCCGCACTGTCGCCACCTCGAAGACCCCAGCCCCCGCGACCAAGACGGCCGGGGCCAACCCCTGGCGCGACCGCACCTACCTCGCCTACGTCGCCACCGAAACCGTTCTCTTCCTCGACGACGCCGTCTTCAAGGTCGGCCTTCCGCTGTGGATCGCGCACGCGGGCACCGCACCGCACGGCCTCGCGCCCCTGCTCCTGGTCCTCAACAACGTGATGGTGGTGGCCCTCCAGGTCCCCCTGGCCCGTTTCGGGACCACCACTGCGGCCGCCCGCGCGCTCCTGCTCCCGCTGTCAGCCGCCTTCGCTCTCGGCGGCATCGCCATGGCGCTCTCGGCCACCGGAGGAACCGTCACCGCGACCCTGCTCCTCACGGTGTCGGCTGTCGCCTTCACCGTTGCCGAGATGCTCCACGCCACCATCTCCTGGGAACTCTCCGTCGCCCTCGCCCCCGGCACCGCGCAGGGCGCCTACCTCGGCGTGCACGGCCTGGCCCAGTCCGCCCAACGCAGCGTCGGGCCACTGGCCGTCACCGCGGCCATCACCACCGGCCCGGCCGGCTGGCTGACCTTCGGCGCCATCATCGGCCTGACCTGCCTGATTCAGCACCACCTGGTCCGTGATCGCCTCGCGCGGGCGCCGTTGTCAGTGCCGACGGTTACTGTGAGTGAGCATTGATCGACCGCGCACAGGGGGAAACATGGCGCACAACGACCACCAGACCATGCGACGCGACCTGCGTCGCGAAATCGCGGGCACCATCGGCCTGCTGACCGACGAGCACGACTTCCGTGCCATGCGGCGCTACCGCAGCTTCGCCTTCGACAACCACAAGAGCTACCTCCAACAGGTCGAGGCGCTCCTCAAGACACGCGCCTCCCAGGGCAGCCACACCACCGTCGCCCTCTTCGACCCGCAGGAGTACGCAGAATTCTGCGCCGACACGGGCCTCGACCCCGATGTCCAGTCCAGCCGCACCCGCTTCACCGCCGAACTGGCCACCACAGGACCCGTGCTCCCCTACGAGGGCCAGCCCCTGGCCGACCTGGTCCCCGCCCTTGTCGACGAGGCCGTCCGACAGGCGACCTGGGAGTACGCGTCCACCCTCCTCGCCCGCCTCGGTGCCTGCGCCTCCTGCGGCGAGGACATCGGGCGCGCCGCCTTCACCCGCGCCTCCCACCTTCTCGTACGCATCCTCGACACAGCAGGGGCAGGCAACCGCCACCTCGTCTGCAGTGTCACGGCAACACCCGAGACACTCCTCTCCGTCCTCCACGCAGACGAGGACGACGAGGGCGCCATCCAACTCGACGAGGCCGAAGCCCTCGAATTCACCACGGTCCTGGCTCTCGGCATCGCCACCCAGAGCCCGGGCGGACTCGTCATCCGCACCAGCGCCCCCGGCACCACCGACCGCGTCTACGGCTGGCGTCTGCGCGGGGAGGGCCTCGAACCCCTCACGGCCGGCGAGGTGTTCGACGCCTACTGCACCGACATCGAATCCGGAGACCTGATCTCCCCGGAATCGGACGTCGACTACTGCGTACCGCCGGACCTCGGGGAGGAAGGACAGACACCGGGGCACCGCCATTGACAACAGAAGGGGGGGGGGCCCCCCGGGGGGGGGGGGCCCCCAAAAACACCCCCGCGCACAAAAAAACACCCCCCCCCCCTGGCGCACTCCCCGCCCCACCCCCCCCCCCCCCGCTCGGGGCG